>JAQUOO010000006.1 GCA_028717055.1 Candidatus Omnitrophota bacterium
TGGAAAAGGAGAGCAGACAAGAAGTTTTTGTTTTGTCGATGACCTGGTTGAAGGTTTGTGCCGTTTGATGCTTAAGCCGGTTCATGAACCGGTCAACTTGGGAAACCCCAACGAATTTACCATTATACAGTTAGCAGATGCCGTGCTTGAATTGACCAACTCCCAAAGCAAGATTATTTTTAAGCCCTTGCCGCAGGATGATCCTCGTCAGCGCCAGCCTGATATTCATAAGGCTAAGGTTTTGTTAGGATGGGAACCAAAGATTTCTCTTCAAGAAGGTCTCGCCAGGACCATTCCTTTCTTTTTAAAGTCTAAATTCAAGAAGAAAGCGCTTTCTTGACAAGGTATATATTTATATGTTATACTTTACCGATTTAGTTTGCCTTCGGATCTTATTAGTCAAATCAATAAGAGAGGTTTAACCCTATGCTACTGAATATCTTAAAGCAAATCAACTGGGTGGATATAGGCGTATTAGTCTTAGCGGTCAGGATTTGTCTTACTGCTGCAAAAAATGGTTTTCCTATCGAGTTATTCAAGTTCATCGGCACACTCTCGGCAATTTATTTTTCCTCACATTATTATATTACTATCTCGGATCGTATCGATAGTTGGCTTGCTTTAGGCAATAGGCTTCCTTTAGGATTCCTGGATTTTATTGTTTTTGTTCTCGTAGCCCTTGGAGGTTATGGTATATTTGTCTTATTGCGCAGTATATTCGGAAAACTTCTAAAGATGGAGGCAATATCCGCTTTAAACAGATGGGGGAGCCTGATTTTGGGTATTTTTAGAGCGCTACTTTTATCCAGTTTGATTATTTTTGTAATGTTTATTTCGAGTGTAGATTATTTTAAGAGCAGTGCCAAAGAATCTTATTCCGGTAGGCGTTTATTTATGCTTTGTCCCGCTACCTATTCATGGTTATGGAATACGATAACGTCTAAATTTGCCAAGAGCGAGAAATTCAATGATGTTATTTCTTCGACGAGTAATGAGTTTAGGAATAGCTAAACCATTTTTTTCTCCTTTTTCAACTAAGACGAATTAAGGTTTACATAAGAAAGGAAGGCATGGGTGAAGCTATCTCGTTTTTATGAATTAGTCGTAAAATTCGGCGCAAGCCGCGACCCCAGAACCAATAAATCTGCAATAGAGTCATATCCGGATTCAACCCTGCTTTATGGCGATCCCGACACGAAGATAAGAAAGATTCTTATCGGCGTCGATATGGAGGTTGGGGAGTTGCTTTTAGCTGACAGGATCCGCCAGAGAGAGGGTCTGGATTTGGTAATTTCACATCATCCTGAAGGAAAGGCTTATGCGCTTTTGCATGAAGTTATGCGTTTGCAGGTTGATTTGCTGGAACAGGCGGGTGTCTGTAAAACCGTTGCTCAAAAGTTCTTGAACGAAAGGATGACCGAAGTAGAAAGAAGGATCCTCCCGCAGAATCATACGCGTTCAGTCGATGTTGCCCGTCTTCTGGACATTCCCTATATGTGTATGCATACACCTGCGGATAATCATGTGTATCGTTTTCTTGAAAAACTTATGCGGGTAAAAAAGCCTAAAACCGTAAGAGATATAGTAAAAATTTTACTCGAGATTCCTGAGTATGGCCAGGCAGAAATGAATATGTGCGGTCCGCGAATAATTTTGGGCTCTCCAAATAGGCCGGCAGGCAGGATTTTCTTTGAAATGACCGGAGGAACCGAGGGGCCTAAGGAAGTTTTTGAGAAGCTTTATAGCGCTGGTGTAAGGACGCTTGTTTCCATGCATCTAAGTGACGAGCATTTTAAGAAGGCTAGAGAAGCTAACCTGAGCGTTGTTATCGCAGGACACATTTCAAGTGATGTTTTGGGTTTGAATCTTTTGTTAGACAGGATTGAAAAGGAAGAAGAATTAGAAATCATAGGCTGTTCGGGGTTTAAAAGAGTCAGAAGATAATATGCAAAAAAAGATTCCCGACGATATACTGGATGATATCTTGAACCGGGTTGATATAGTCGAAGTCATTTCCGGTTGCCTGCCGCTTAAGCGTTCCGGCCGTAATTTTAAGGCGTGCTGTCCATTCCACCACGAAAAGACCCCTTCTTTTATGGTTTCTCCCGACCGTCAGATATATCATTGTTTTGGCTGCGGAGAATCGGGAAATGCTTTTAAGTTCCTTATGCGTTACGAGCGTATGGATTTTCCGGAAGCGGTAAAATTTCTGGCTAGAAAAGCAGGAGTTATTCTTCCGGAGGCAGAAACTAATGAGTATAAGCCTTCAGGATTATCGACCCAGCTGCATAAAGTGAATGAATTAGCTGCAGATTTTTACGCCGGCATCCTGAATTCTAGCGAAGGATCTAAGGGGAGAGATTATTTAATCAAACGCGGGATAAAACAGGCTACGGCCGTGGAGTTAAAAATCGGTTTTGCTCCGAATAAGTGGGATGGCTTGATTAATTATCTGAGATCCAAGTCAGTAAGTCTGGATTCAATGGAAAAGGCCGGGCTTGTTATAAGCAAAGAAGGCGGCGGATATTATGATAGGTTTAGGAATCGGATAGTATTCTCTATTTTTGACGCGAAAGGGCGGATTTTGGGATTTGGAGGCAGGGTTTTGGATGAAAGCCTGCCAAAGTATCTCAACTCACCCGAAACAGCCATATATTCTAAGGGTAAAAATCTGTATGGGTTTAATCTGGCCAAAGAGCATATAAGAGAAAATGATTTTGTGGTGATAGTGGAGGGCTATCTTGATTTTCTGGTTCCTTATCAAGAGGGGCTAAAGAGCATTGTGGCTTCATTGGGAACAGCTTTAACCATTGAACAGGCTAGGTTATTAAGGAGATACACTCATAATGTGATTATGATTTATGATTCGGATACCGCTGGTGAGTTAGCCACCTTGCGCAGTCTCGATATATTTATCGAAGAGGAAATGAATGCAAGAATAGTTTCGCTGCCAAAGGGATTGGACCCGGATTTATTTGTGCGTAAACACGGCGTAGACGCTTTGAAAGAAAAGATCTCCTCCGCGCAAAACGTGTTAGATTACAAGCTTGGGGTGCTGAAAAGCCGCTACAATATAAAAGAGATAGAAGGTTTAACCAAGGTTTCGAATTTAATGCTTGAAACCATAGTTAAGTTTAAAAATGCGATAACGAAGTCAGAGTATATCAGGAAACTAGCTCAGGAACTGAATATTAAGGAAGAGGCTTTGCTGGAAGAGGCTAAGAAATTAAAGTCGGGCAGAAATTTACCCGGGCACCGGGAAACAGCGGCCAGGAAAATCTATAGCGTTAGTCCAACGGAAAAATTGCTTATGTCGTTGATGCTTGAAGAAAATGGGCTTATTAACCGGATAAAAACTTATTTAGATCCTGCGGACTTTCAGGATGAGCGTATATCCAGGATAGTTTCAATTATGTTCGATTTGGCAGAGCAGGGAAAAAAAGTAGAGCCTCAAATCTTAATGAATCATTTAGGAGATGATATATCGGAATTGGTTTGTGAGTCTGTATTTTTACCCCAGGTTTCTTCGGAAGGCCATAAAGAAAGAGTGCTTGAAGATTGTATCCAGCGTATGAAAAGCGAAAGGCTGAGATTAGAAAAACATAGGTTGCATGAACAGATAAAGCTTGCTCAGAACTCAGGTGACAGCGAACTTCTTGCTCGTCTGACGGAAGAGTTTCATTGTTTGATTAAAAAAAAGGAAAGCGGGCAAAAAATATGAAAAAGAAAGTCTATCCGGTTAAAGATTTGGAAAAGATAATAGCTTTAGGCAAGCAAAAGGGTTTTCTTACTTATGACGAAGTAAATGACCTTCTTCCGGAAGACCTTTCTTCCTCAGATGATATGGATCATCTGTTTGAATTGCTTGGAAATGAGGATATACAGATAGTTGAGCATGAAGAGGATATAGCTGTCGATAAGGACGGACCTGCTTCTAAGGAAGAAATTTTAAATGAACAGCTCAAGCCTGAAGAAAGGCTTCTTCCTTTGGATGATCCGGTAAAAATGTATCTTAAGCAAATGGGTTCTATTTCTCTGTTATCCAGGGAGGATGAGATTGAATTAGCCAAGAAAATTGAAGACGCCGAGGATAAATTCAAACGCGCTTCTTTAGGCACCAGATTTGTGCGGAATGAAACAATTTTGGTGGCCAATGAGATTGTTGAAAATAAGCTTAATGCGGAAGAAGTGGTGAAGGAAGATTTTAAGATTAAGAAGATAAATATTTCTTCCAAGGTAAAAAGAATCCTTAGAAAGCTTAAAGTTACCCGGAGCGAGAGTGTTGCGATCGAGCTTATTCTGGAACTTAATTTTGTGACTTCGGTGGTAGAGGCCGCAGTGCGAAAACTCGGTTACCTTTTGAGGGAATTTGAGCATTCCAGCCGTAATTCTGCCGGTGATCGAAAAAGAAGGAAAGCGATATTAAAGGAATTAAGCGAATCGATTAATAAGATCAAGGAGCAGATGAAGTTTATCAGATCTACAAATCTAAAATTCAATCGTTGCAAGAAGAAACTGGTTGAAGCAAATTTGAGGCTTGTAGTAAGTATAGCTAAGAAATACACCAATAGGGGTTTATCGTTTCTGGATTTGATTCAAGAGGGGAATATCGGCCTTATGCGTGCCGTGGAGAAATTTGAATATAAGCGCGGGTATAAATTCTCCACTTATGCTACTTGGTGGATAAGGCAGGCGATTACCCGTTCCATAGCCGATCAGGCACGCACCATAAGAATACCTGTGCATATGACTGAAACGATCAATAAGATTATTCGCTATTCGCGTGTTTTTGTCCAGGAGAATGGGCGGGAGCCTTTACCTGAAGAAATTGCACATAAAATGCGCCTGCCGCAAGAGAAGGTCAAAACGATATTGAAGATAGCTCAGGAACCCATATCTTTGCAGATGCCTATCGGTGATGAAGGAGATACTCATTTTGGAGATTTCATACAAGATAAAAAGGCAGTCTCTCCGGCAAACGAAACCGTCCGTTCAATGTTAAAAGACGAGATGAATTCCGCTTTAAGCACCTTAACCGAAAGGGAAAAGAAAATTCTAGTTTTGCGCTTTGGCATTCAAGACGGTTCCAGCCGGACATTGGAAGAAGTCGGCAATGTTTTTCGGGTTACCCGTGAAAGAGTGCGGCAGATTGAAGCCAAGGCCCTGAAGAAGCTGAGGCATCCTACGCGTTCAAGGAGGTTGAGAACTTTTCTGGATATGACTCTTGCGCATCAAAGAGAGTATTAACTAGTCGAGGGAGTTATGTTTATCGTTGTGCATTTTAGGAGAAGGCAGTTCTCTTTAGGAGCAACCAAAAGGGAACTGCCTTTGACTTTTTATGGAAAATAAGGCAAATTTTGACGAAAAGGCCGAAAAGCTCAACGACGAAATAAAATTTCTGCAGGTGCGTATTACAGAGCTGGAAAAAGCAGAAAGCCGCCGTCAGGAATTGGAAGATACATTGAAAGAAGATGAGCGAAAAATGCGCGCTATCTTCGATCAGACATTTCAGTTTATCGGCTTAATGACTGTTGATGGTATATTGATAGACGCGAATAGAACGGCTTTGGAATTCAGCGGCATTGATTCCGCAAGCGTTCTGAATAAGCCTTTTTGGGAGACTTCCTGGTGGCAGCATTCTCCAGAGTTACAAGAAAAGCTTCGTCAATCCGTAAAGAAAGCGGCTGAAGGCGAGCTTGTGCGGTTTGAGGCAATTCATTTAGACAAGGATAGGAAGACTCATTATATCGATTTTTCTTTAAAGCCAGTAAGGGACGAAAACGGTAAAGTTATTTTCTTGGTTCCCGAAGGCCGGGATATAACGGAGTTGAAAAAAGCTTCGGATGCGCTTTTGGAATCCGAGAAGAGATACTCTGTCTTATTGAATGATCTCCCGGTAGGCGTTTGTCGCGCCACGTTTGGCCCGCAAGAACATTTCCTGGAAGCTAATCCTGCGATGTTAAAAATACTGGAAGTTGAGTCCAAGGAGGAATTTCTTAAACATAAAGTAAGCGATTTTTACCAGGATTCTGAAAAAGAACAAAGATTAAATGAAAAATTGATAAATCAAGGTTCTGTGCAAAATGAAGAGTTGCAGCTTGTAACATCAAAGGGTAATAAAATTTGGGCGCTTCTTAATGCGGTAGTCAGGAAAGATGAACAGGGAAATCTTCTTTATTTTGACGGAGTCCTGGAAGACATTACGGAACGTAAAAAATATGAGGAAAGGTTACGCGAAGCGCGAGCGGAATTGGGAATCAGGGTTAAGGTGCGGACCGCCGAGCTTACCCGGGCTAATGAAGAGTTGAGAAAAGAAATTAGCGAGCGAAAAAAACTCATTGAGGCATTTAATAAAAATAAGACTTTTCTCTCCAACGTTTTTAGCAGTATTCAGGACGGAATAAGCGTAATCGATAAGGAAATGAATATCGTTATGGCGAATCCGGTTATGGAAAAATGGCATCCTTCCGAGGTTCCTTTAATAGGGAGGAAGTGTTATGAAGCATACCAGTATAGCGGCGGGCCTTGTGAAAATTGTCCTGTTCGCGCAAGTTTAAAGACGCAGCAGCTGGCCGTCGAAATTATTCCTAAGAAAAATCCTGATGGACAAGCTGTCGGATGGCTAGAATTATACAGTTTTCCCATGTTCGATCAGGAGAATAAAGAATTGATAGGAGCAATTGAGTATGTGCGGGATATTTCCGATAAAAAAATGACTGAAGAGCGGGTACGCGTGTTGAACAACGAGCTTATTAAGTCAAACAAACGGCTTAAAAGGCTTGTGCTTACCGATTCGCATACAGGACTGTATAATCACCGTTACCTGGAAGAAGTTATTGAGGCGGAATTCCATCGGGCAAGGCGTTATGCCCATTCTTTATCGGTAATAATGATAGATATCGATTATTTTAAATCCATAAATGATGTGTATGGGCATCAATTCGGCGATTTGGTCCTTAAACAATTTGCGCGGCGGCTAAAGATGCTTATGCGAAAATACGATATCATCATACGTTCAGGCGGCGAAGAATTTATTATCATTTCTCCCGATATTGATGTAACTCAATCTTTAGCCTTGGGGCAAAGGATTTTGGCTTCAATTAGCCAGTATAGTTTCGGAAACAAGAGTCATACGGTTAAACTTAAGTTGAGTTTGGCCGCGGTTTCCTACCCGGAAGATAGGGTAACAAAAGGAATGTGGCTGGTTAATTTAGCGGATCAGATACTTAATAAAGTCAAGGAATCAGGAGGCAATCGTATTTTTTCTTCTTTAGACGCAAGAGCGGATAAATATTCCGCCTCCCAGAAGAACAGTAAACCTTTCAATATTAAGCTCTTGCAAAGTAAAATAGACAAACTTACTAAGAGAGCGAACCAGAGTTTTGTAGAAGCAATTCTCGCTTTTGCGAAAGCAATAGAATTGAAAGATCACTATACCGGAGAGCACGTGGAGGAGACGGTGCGTTATGTTACCGAAATTTGCAGGGTTCTACAGCTGCCGAAAGAGGAAGTGGAGTTGATTAAACAAGGCGCGGCTCTGCATGATTTAGGCAAGATCGGTATAAGTGAAAAGATATTGCTTAAGAAGTCTAAACTTACCAGGCTTGAGTTTGAAGAAATCAAAAAGCATCCTCAAATCGGAGCTGATATTCTTAGGCCTATTCAATCATTGCGCAGCATTATCCCGCTTGTTTTTTATCATCATGAACAATGGGATGGTTCAGGGTACCCCAGCGGTATTAAAAAAGAAGAAATCCCTATCGGAGCCCGAATTATTGCTATAGCTGATGTTTACCAGGCCCTTACCAGCGATCGTCCGTATAGAAAAGCATATTCCAAAGAAAAGGCGATTAAGATACTGAAAGCCGGTATAGGGACCCAATTTGATCCGCGGATTGCTACTGTATTCCTGAAAATTCTTCAGCAAGAAAAATAGTTGCTAAAACTCCCATATAATAGTAAAATATTATGTTAAATTATTAGGGCCTATAGCTCAGCGGTAGAGCAGGAGACTCATAATCTCTTGGTCCGGGGTTCGAATCCCTGTGGGCCCATTATTTTTACGAAACAAAAATAACTCCGAGGATGCCTGGAATAGCTAATTTAGGTTTGACGAGAAGGCAAACGTTTCTCCCCTTTTTACCTGAATTGTAAAATGAAGGTATGGTCCGGAGACAAATTTTCTCGTTGAGCTTGAAAATTTGAGGGCATTTAGCTCAGTTGGTTAGAGCGCTACATTCACATTGTAGAAGTCAGAGGTTCAAGTCCTCTAATGCCCATTAGGTTTTAGTATTACTTGCGCCTATATATAAAATCGATGGAAGGAGAAGAAAATTGCCGGAAAGCAGTCTCAAGTTTCAGTTGAGCAATTTGGTAAAGCTACAGACAGTTGATAGCGAAATATACGCTTTACGTTTGGAAAAATCCCTTAAGCCTCAAGAAATTAAGACATTGGAAGCTTCTTTCGAAGAGAAAAAAGCAAAAATGGCGGAACTCGATAAAAAGTTATTAGATTCTCAGAAACAGAGAAAAGACAGAGAGTTGGAGCTAGGCTCAAAGGATGAAGCAATCAAAAAACTACAGGGGCAGCTTTTTGGCTTGAAGACAAATAAAGAATACCAAACCATGTTGAAACAGATTCAGGATGCCAAAGCGGATTATTCAGTGATTGAGGATAAAATTTTGGAGTTATTTGATTCCTCCGATACTATTAATAAGGAGGTTGAAAAAGAAAAGGCAAGGTTAGGGGAAGAGGAAAAACTATTCTTGGCCGAAAAGAAGGAGATAGATGATGGGATTAAAATAATTGATGACAGGCTCGCTCAGCTTGATGCGCAAAGAAAACAGGCTTTGCAGGAGATTGACCCCAAAATCTTAACCCAATACGAAAGAATATTGTCTAACCGCGATGGGCTGGCTATTGTAACCGTCAAGGGAAATTCCTGTGGCGGTTGCAATATGTTTGTTCCTCCTCAGGTTATAAATTTGATTAAAATGTATGAGCATATAATCACTTGCGAAATGTGCAATAGGATATTGTATATAGATGAAGGAGTTTGAGATTTATATTGATGGCGCATCGAAAGGTAACCCTGGTCCAAGCGGGATTGGGGTGGTTATCTGCCAGGGAGAAGAAACTGTAAAGAATATTTCTACCTATATTGGCCAGGCGACAAATAATATCGCTGAATACACGGCTTTAATCTATGCGCTCCAAGAGGCATTAATTCTAAAAGCAGAAGTATTAAGGATAAATACTGACAGCCAGCTTTTGGCGCGCCAGTTGAATAAAGTCTATAAAGTTAAGCATGAAAATATAATCGGGCTTTATAACCAGGCGTTGAATTTGTTGGCGGGTTTTAAAAAGGTTTCCATAAGAGATATACCCCGTGAAGAAAATAAGGAAGCGGATAAATTAGCAACGCTGGCAGTAAAAAAAGAGTTGGAAAAACCTGCCGGCAGGCAGGGAGGGAGTTCTTTTAAATAAGGCAGGTGGAATGTGGTCGCCTCTCCTTTGGGAGAGGAGGAAAGTCCGGGCTCCGGAGGACGACGTAGTAGGGTAATGCCTACCCTTTGATCAATTGATTGAAGAGGATTATTCTAAAAACGCCGGCTTTTAAAAGCTAGCGTTTTTGGGGTCATTGCTTAGATCTGAATTTGAGCAATGAGAGCCACAGAGACGAGTCTGTTATTGAAAAATAGCAGAAGTGAAACGGGGCAATCTCTGCGTGGAGCAAGGCGAATAGGAGATGATCTGCCGGAATTCAGGCGGAGCGCGTTTGTCCGGCGCGTTATTAATCTCGGGTATTAAGCTGCTTGAGCTTTGATGGCAACATCAGGGTCCAGAGGAATGATCACTTTTCGGTAAGCGAAAAATCGCACCAAGACAGAACCCGGCTTATTTCGCCTGCCTATTTAAAAAACAAAATTCAAAAGTAAAAAGCTAAAACTATAAGTTGGAATTTGGTATTTGATATTAACTTTGTATTTTGAGTTTTTATTTTTGAGTTAAACATCATAAGGAGGAATCAAATGTCAGGTCATTCTAAATGGAAGACGAATAAGGGCAAGAAAATGGCGGCTGACGCCAAAAAAGGAGCTACATACACCAAGATTATAAAAGAACTTACAGTTATTGCCCGTGAAGGCGGCGGAAACCCGGATACAAATCCTCGTCTAAGGGCGGTTATGCAAAAGGCTAAAGAAGCGAATATGCCTTCTGATAACGTGAAGATGGCGATTAAGCGCGGGACAGGAGAGCTTCCCGGAGTAGTTTACGAAACATGTATGTATGAGGCTTATGGTCCCGGAGGAGTGGCGATGATGATTGAAGTCCTTACGGATAACAAGAATCGCACTAGCGCTGAAATCCGCAATATTATGTCTAAAAAAGGCGGCAGTTTTGCCGGTGCAGGTTCGGTCAGCTGGATGTTTACGATGAAGGGTTACTTTTTAATCGATAAATCCCAAGCCAAAGAAGATGAATTGATGAATATAGTTTTGGATGCTGGAGCAGAAGATATGAAGGCGGAAGAAAAGAATTTTGAAGTCTTCTGCGCCCCGCAGAATTTCGAGAAAGTAAAGCAGGCTATCGAGGCCAAGGGGATTCAGTCGCAAGATGCCGAAGTTACCATGATTCCCTCTTCGACTATCAAACTGGCCGGTAACGATGCTAAGCAATTGCTTTCCTTGATTGATACCCTTGAAGAGCATGATGATGTGCAGCATGTTTATGCTAATTTTGATATACCCGATGAGTTGATGGATGAATTAACCGCTGAATAATTAATGAAGATACTGGGCATTGACCCGGCTTTAACTATTACGGGATACGGTTTAATTGACGCTGGAAACAGTAAGCTGGTTCTTATAGAAGCAGGGATAATCTCTACTTCCTCGAAAGATCCGTTGACTAATAGACTGGATAAAATTTACCGGGGAATAATTAAGTTAATTACCGACACTTCTCCCGATGTTTTGGTTTTGGAGAAAATATACGCTCATTATCGGCATCCTGCAACTTCGTATATTTTGGGGCAGGCCCGCGGAGTAATCTGCTTGGCAGCAGCTACAAAAAATATATCTTTGGTTGAATATGCCGCTACGCGGGTAAAAAAAGCAGTCGTAGGCAAAGGGTTGGCTTCTAAACTTCAAATGCAGAGAATGGTAGCAGGATTGCTTGGTTTAAAGAGTACTCCAAAGTATACCGATGTTACCGATGCTTTGGGGTTAGCCATAGCTCACAGTTATATCGTTAGAATGAAGCTATAACCGAAATAACAGGTTAACGTAAGAATGATTTCAAGAATTACCGGAAAGATTGTTGAAAAAGGTGATAATTATTTGATGCTGGATTTAAACGGCATTGCTTATCAAATTTTTGTCCCTTCTGCGGTAATGCAGAGGATAAGCGACTGTCCAGGCGTTGGCGAGTCGATAAGTTTAAGAACCTTTCATTATTTGCAAACCGACCAATCCAAGAGCGTTCCGGTTTTAATCGGTTTTATAAACGAAATCGAGCAGGATTTCTTTGAAATTTTTATTACTGTTTCCGGGATAGGCCCTCGGGCGGCTTTAAGAGCTATAAATAAACCTATATCCGAAATTGCCCGGGCAATCGATGAAGGGGATTTAGTCTTTCTCAAAGCGCTCCCCGGTATTGGCGAGCAAAGAGCCAAAGAGATAGTTGCTAAACTTCAAAACAAAATCGGAAGATTTGGGCTTATCCAGGATCGAGCGCCTAGGACAAAATCTACATTAACCAAGGGTATCGCCGAGGAAGCTTTAGCTGTGCTTATGCAATTGGAATATAAAAAAGCCGAAGCCCTGAGCATGATAAAAAAATCTTTGGAATTATTTCCCGATACTGATACAACAGAGGAACTTTTAAATTTGGTTTATAAACAAAGAAAGACAAAATAATATGTCGGATAGCAGAAAATCAGTGATTGAAGCGCTCTTGTTGGCCAGTGAAAAGCCTTTACCGTTGGATCAAATAAGGTTTGTTTTGGATGATGCCGATGCCAGCGACATCCGTAGCTTGATTGATGAGTTGAAGGTTGAATATGAACAGGCTTCCCGGGGTATACGCGTGGTTGAGATAGCCGGGGGGTTTCAGATGATTACCGCTTCGGAATTTGCTCCTTTCTTGAGGAAGCTTTTTAAAAACAGGCATAATGAAAGATTATCCAGACCTGCCTTAGAAACCTTGGCAATTATCGCGTATAAACAGCCTTTAACCAGGAATGAGATCGAGCTCTTGAGAAATGTCAATATTGACGGAGTGATGAAAAGCCTATTGGATAAGAATCTTGTCAGGATTGCCGGTAGAAAAAAGGCCCCGGGAAGGCCTTGCGTTTATGGGACAACCCGTCAATTTCTGGAACATTTCGGATTAAAATCTTTGGAAGATTTGCCTAAAATTGAAGATTTTTCCGCCATGGCGCAGAAAAAGGAGCTGGCGGATATAGAATTAGAAGAGGAAAATAACGCGGAGGGAATAAATGAGTCTCAAGGCATTGCGAAATAAAATAGATAATTTGGATAAAAAGATAATCGGGCTCCTTGATGAACGCGCTACGGTTACTCTGGCTGTGGCTAAAGAAAAACACCGGAATAGAGAGAGTATCTATGTTCCCGAGCGCGAAAGAGAGGTTTTAAATAAAATAACTCGTTTGAATAAAGGCCCATTAAGCGCCAAAGCCTTGGAGGCGGTATATCGCGAAATAATGTCAGCTTCATTGGCCCTGGAAAAGGATTTGAAAATAGCGTATATGGGCCCGGAGGCTTCTTTTAGCAATTTAGCCGCTTTAAAAAGATTCGGTTCGCAGGTAAAATTCGTGGCTTGTCCAGGTATCCCTGACGTTTTCTTAGAGGTAGAAAGAGATGCTGCCGATTATGGAGTTGTGCCGGTTGAAAATTCTATCGAAGGCGCAGTAACCCATACTTTGGATATGCTGGTGGATTCCGATTTGAAGATTTGTTCGCAGATAATCCTGGATGTAGCGCATAATCTTTTAGCCAACTGCCCCAAAGATAAAATTAAACGAATATATTCTAATCCCCAGGTCTTAGGCCAGTGCCGGATTTGGCTTCAGGAAAATTTGCCTCATATAGAGCAGATTGAGGTTTCTAGCACGACGCGCGCAGCACAAATTGCCGCAAAAGAAAAAAATAGCGCTTGCATAGCTTCATTATTGGCCGGGAAAGTCTATAGACTTAAGGCTCTTTTTTGCGATATCGAAGATTCGCCGCATAACATTACGCGTTTTTTTGTCGTCGGCAAGACGGAATCTGGTAGAACCGGATATGATAAAACCTCTATCCTTTTTTCTATCAAAGATAAGGTTGGAGCGCTTCATGATATGCTTCTGCCGTTTAAGAAATTCAGGATAAACTTGACTAAAATTGAATCCCGCCCTTCTAAGAAGCGGGCCTGGGATTATTATTTTTTTGTGGATTTAGAAGGGCATAAGCAGGAACCCAGGATTCAGAAAGCGCTTAGAGAGCTTGAGAATAAATGCAAATTTTTAAAGGTATTGGGTTCATATCCAGTTGGAGAATAAATGAAAGAGTTGGCCCGTAAAAACATATTTAAAATCAGCCCCTACGTTGGTGGTAAACCTATCGAGGAAACTAAAAGGCAGTTTGGGCTAAAAAAAGTAGTCAAGCTGGCTTCTAACGAGAATCCTTTGGGGGCTTCTCCTAAAGCGGTTGAGGCTATCCGCAGGGCTAGCTATGGGATAAATCGTTACCCGGATTCGCAAAGTTTTTATTTAAAAAAAAGGCTGGCAAAATTTTTAAACGTTAATTCAGCCAATCTTGTCTTAGGCAACGGTTCGGATGAATTAATCGATATTGTTATTAAAACGTTCGTTGAAGACGATGAGAATATCGTAACGTCTGAAGTTACGTTTTTAGAATACGAGATTCTTGCCTCTGTATACGGCCGTAAATTAATTAAGGTCCCGTTGCGTTATTTTAAATATGACCTGGAATCAATGAAGAAAAAGATTAATAAAAAAACCAAGTTGGTTTTTATCGCTAATCCCAATAACCCGACAGGCACCTATGTCACTAAATTCGAACTCCGAGATTTTATGAATGCTTTGCCTCCTAGCGCTTTATTGGTTATCGATGAGGCTTATGATGCTTTTATCGATGTGGACGACTATCCCGACATGCTGGATAGTTTCAGGAATAAAAACATTATTATTTTAAAAACTTTTTCGAAATCATATGGGTTGGCCGGGTTACGTATAGGCTATGCCGTTCTTGATGATGAATTAGCGGGACTTATGGAAAGAGTAAGGCAGCCTTTTAATATTAACTCTTTGGCTCAGGCAGGAGCCCAGGCAGCTCTTGATGATAAGGAGTTTCTGCGTAAAACACGCAAGTTAGTTTTAGAGGGGAAAGATTACCTCTATGATAATTTAAAAAAACTCGGATTAGCCTATGTGCCTAGTATTACGAATTTTATACTTGTTGATGTTGGGCAAGATGGAGTAGAGGTATTTAACAGGATGTTAAGATTTGGAGTTATTGTGCGAGATATGAAGCAATATGGGTTAAAGAATTTTATCCGGGTTACCATAGGAACCAAGAAAGAAAACGAGAGGTTCATTAGGGTGCTAAAAAAGATATTAAATAAAGTATAATTTCAAATGACAAAATTCCTGTCTGCCGGCAGACAGGTAAAATCCAGAATAAATCTCAAGCTACAGGGAGGACATGTCATGATTATTGTTTTAAGGCCAGAGGTCACTGAGGCTCAAATTGATCACATAATAGAAAAGGTAAAGAAACTGGGCTTAACTCCCCATGTTTCAAAAGGAACGGAGCGCACTATTATTGGCGTCATCGGTCCGGAAGATGTTTTACGGGTGACGCCTCTTGAGGTGTTTCCAGGAATAGAGAGAGTTATGCCGGTTTTAGCGCCATATAAACTCGTTTCTCGGGAGTTTAAGTCGGATGATTCAGTAATAGATTTGGGAAAGGGGATTAAAATCGGCGGAAAAAAGATTCCGGTTATCTCAGGGCCCTGCGCCATAGAAAATATCGATATACTACGCAAGATTGCCGGTGAAGTCAAGAAAGCCGGTTCTATGGTTTTGCGCGGTGGAGCATTTAAGCCTCGTACTTCCCCGTACAGTTTTCAGGGTTTAGGCGAGAATGGCCTTAAGATATTGAAACAGGTTGGCGATGAGATGGGTATGGTTACCGTAAGTGAAGTTATGGATACCCGCGACGTGGAGTTGATGACGCGTTATGTAGATGTATTGCAAATTGGGGCGCGGAACATGCAGAATTTTAATCTCTTGAAAGAAGTGGGAATGACTAAAAGGCCGGTTTTACTAAAGAGGGGGTTGTCCTCGACCATAAAAGAGATGCTTATGTCTGCGGAATACATTTTATCCGGCGGTAACTTTAACGTAATACTTTGTGAAAGGGGTATAAGGACTTTCGAAGATTCTACCCGCAACACTCTTGATATAAGCGCAGTTCCTGTGGTTAAGCAGTTATCGCATCTACCTATAATAGTTGATCCTTCGCATGCAGCTGGTAAATGGGGTTTAGTAGGCCCACTTTCTAAAGCTGCGATTGCAGTTGGGGCCGACGGTTTAATTATCGAAGTGCATACTTCACCGGAAGATGCCATGTCGGATGGAGCGCAGTCCTTAATACCGTCGAATTTCACAAGCCTGATGGGAGAGTTAAAAAATTTGGCCAAAGCGATAGGAAGAGAGGTATAATGTTCTTGTTCAAAAAGATCGCGATTATCGGAACCGGCCTCATTGGCGGGTCGCTGGGGATAGCGATAAAAAAGAATAAGCTGGCAAAGGAAGTGGTTGGCGTAAGCCGGCACAAGAGGAGCATCGACCTAGCTTTAAAAAACAAGGCGGTTGATCGGGGCGCGCTTTCGTTTGATATTATTAAAGGTTCTGACCTTGTAATTTTAGCTGTTCCGGTAGAAGCGGTAATTAGTTTAAAAGAACAAGTCCGTAAGATTGCCGGGAAGGATTGCTTGATTACCGATGTCGGAAGCACAAAAGTAAAAATATCCGGGAATTTAAGTAAAATCTTTCCAAACTATGTCGGTAGCCATCCTCTGGCTGGATCGGAAAAACGCGGTATTTTAAACGCCACTCCGGGTATCTTTGAGGGGTCATTATGCGTATTAACGACTACCAAAACAACACAAGTTAGAGCTTTAGCAAAGATAAAAACGCTTTGGATTCGGCTAGGTGCGAAAACAGTTTGCATGTCTCCCCGCGAACACGATAAGATTCTGTCTTTTACCAGTCATCTTGCGCATATAGCCGCCTTTACTTTGATAAACAGTATTCCGGTTAATTTTCTAAGATTTGCTTCAGGCGGGCTTCGGGATACAACCCGGATAGCTTCTTCCGATCCTGAGCTTTGGCAGGGGATATTTCTAACGAATAGGGCCGAATTGCTTAAAGCGCTAAAGGTATTCGAATTGAACTTAAATAAAATAGAATCCGCCATAGTAGGAAACAATAAAGGTAAGCTCGCGGGTATTTTGAGACAAGCCCGGAAGAAAAGAAATATTCTCGAATGATTATCGCTATAGATGGCCCCGCTGGCGCAGGTAAAAGTACAGTTGCCAAGTTACTCGCCAAAAAACTCAGATTCCTTTATATCGATACGGGCGCTATGTATCGGGCGCTTACCTTAAAAGTCCTGGAAACAAAAACAAATATAAACAATACTGATAGAATTGTTGAACTTGCATCAAACAGCAGTATCAATTTGATCAATAATTCCGACGGATCATTAAAGATACTTTTGGACGGTCGGGATGTTTCAAGCGATATTCGCCAACCTGCAATAACCCAATTTGTTTCAGACGTGGCTAAAATCGGAGAAGTCCGCAGGATAATGGTCGAATTACAGCGCAAGCTCGGACAAGAGGGGGATGCTGTCTTGGATGGGCGGGATATCGGAACAGTCGTTTTTCCTAATGCCGATAAGAAATTTTATATCGACGCTGATTTTAAAGAACGGGTAAGCCGGAGATTTAAGGAATCGGTCGGATTGGGACAGAAAGTTTCATTTGAGGATGTTTCAAGCGATTTAGCTAACCGTGACAATATTGATTCAAATCGAAAAGTTGCCCCGCTTAAAAAAGCCGATGACGCTATTTACGTGGATACGACGAGTTTAAGTATAGAAGAAGTTGTTGATAAATTATTAAAAGAAATTCAAAAGAATGACCAATCGCCAAATCCCAATATCGAATAAAATCCCGATCACTCAAATCCAAAATTTGGAACTTGGAATTTGGAAATTCATTCGTCATTGAGACTTGGATATTAAGTAATTATGGATAAATCGCTTATTCGCAATTTCAGTATTATTGCTCACATAGACCATGGCAAGTCTACTCTTGCCGACCGGATCCTGGAGATAACCGGAGCTGTCGATACGAGGCATAAAGGCGAGCAGCTTTTAGACGATATGGATTTGGAACGCGAACGCGGAATTACTATCAAGGCTTCTATGGTTAGGTTGTCATATAAAGCTTTTGATAATAAAGAGTATGTCTTGAATCTGATTGATACTCCCGGGCATGTAGATTTCACTTATGAAGTTTCCAAGTCTCTGGCTGCCTGCGAAGGCGCGATTCTGGTGGTCGATGCCAGCCAGGGAATAGAGGCTCAAACGGTAGCCAATTATTATCTTGCTTTGGAGAATAATCTGGAGGTCATCCCGGTCCTGAACAAGATTGATTTGGTTTCTATCGATATCCCTAAAGTTAAGAAGCAAATTGTTAATGTCTTGGGTTTTAAGGAAGAGGATATTATCATGGCTTCGGCTAAAGACGGGACTGGGGTTAAGGATATTCTAGAAAGAATAATTCAGGTTATACCTGCGCCAACCGGAGAAGATAATCATCCTTTAAAGGCCCTTGTTTTTGATTGCCGTTTTGACGCTTATAAAGGGGTGGTAGTTTTTGTCAGGATGGTGGACGGAAACATTACTCCGGCTACACAGTTAAAGATGATGCATTCGGGTGAGATTTATAAAATCGAGGAGTTGGGAGTATTTAAAAATTTAAAATATGAACCAGTGAGTTCTTTGACGAGCGGCGAAGTAGGCTATTTTACGGCTAATATCCGCGAAGCAAGAGAGATAATTATCGGGGATACAATTACTGATGTTAAGAATCCTTGCGCAAAAGCGCTCCCGGGTTACCGGCAGCCAAAGCCCCTTGTGTTTTGCGGTATCTACCCGGTTAATCCGGGGGATTTTCCGGATTTACGCGACGCGATGGATAAGTTGAAGCTTTCGGACGCATCTTTTGTTTTTGAACCGGAAAATTCACAGTCTTTCGGATCAGGCTTTCGTTGCGGATTCTTGGGTTTATTGCATATGGAAATAGTCCAGGAGCGTCTTGAAAGGGAATATGGCCTGAATTTGATTCTTACCGTGCCTAATGTGGTTTATAGGGTAATTAAGGCAAATGGCGAGATTCTGGAAGTAGATACGCCGGCAAAATTGCCGGCCGCGCAGGATATACAAGAAGCGCAAGAACCTTTTGTGAGTCTGCTAATGATTATACCGGTTGATTCTATAGAAGCGGTATGCGATTTTACTAAATCCCGGCGGGGAATCTTTCAATCCAATGAATACCTAACTGAAGATAGGGTAAAGTTAATTTTTAGCGTTCCACTTTCAGAAATTATAGTAGATTTTTATGACAGGATGAAATCTTTAACCAGAGGCTATGGTTCGCTCGATTATGAATTCAAGGATTATCTTCCAACTAAGCTCATAAAGCTGGATATCCTGTTAAATGGAGAGGCTTGTGATGCCTTTTCGTCTTTAATGTGCAAGGATAAAGCGTATTCCCGGGCTCACGCCCTGGTTTCAAAACTAAAAGAGCTAATCCCCCGGCAATTATTTGAAGTTTCTATCCAGGCCGCTATCGGCAGTCAAATTTTGGCCTCCGAAAAGGTTCGTTCCGTAGGTAAGCATGTTACTGCCAAGTGTTACGGCGGAGATATTACCCGCAAGCGTAAACTTTGGGAAGAGCAGAAGAAAGGGAAAAAGCGCCTTAAACAGTTTGGGAAAGTCGAAATTCCACAGGAGGCATTTTTGGAGGTATTAAAAATATGATGACTAAAAAGAAATCAATGTTAAGGGAATGGATTGAGGCGGCGGTTTTTGCGGCGTTTCTGGCGTTTTGCGTCATCCGTCCGTTTATTGTCCAGGCGTTTAAGATACCGACCGGTTCCATGCGCCCGACCCTCCTGGAAGGCGATTTAATTCTGGTAAATAAATTCATTTACGGCGCCAAAGTCCCTTTTACAAAATACAGGCTTCCGGTTGTTAAGGAAATAAAAAGAGGGGATGTTGTGGTCTTTATTTATCCGGAGGACAATAAAAAGGATTTTATCAAGAGAATGGTTGGTTTGCCTGGCGATGTCATAGAGATTAAAAGCGGAACGATTTATGTTAATGATAAGCCTTTAATCGAAACTGTTTTTAATCAACGCTATTATTATAATAGGGGAGATTTTGCGAAAGAAGACCAGAAACTGGTTGTGCCTGCAGATAATTATTTTGTTTTGGGAGATAATTCAGGCTCATCCAAAGACAGCCGCTACTGGGGCTTTGTCCCCAAGGATAATATTTTGGGCCAAGCCATGGTGATTTACTGGCCACCGCAAAGAATCAGGATTATAAAATAAAAGAAAGGCGCATCCGTGAATATAGCGAATAAAATTTCGACATTCAGGATTTTAAGCGTGCCGTTCTTTATCGCATCATTGGTTTATTATTCTCCTCAAAGAAGCTATTTAAGGTTTATAGCTTTGGCGATTTTCATTCTGGCGGCATTTTCGGATGCGGCTGACGGATATATGGCCAGAAAATCAAAGCAACAGTCGAAGGCCGGGTTGATACTCGACCCCCTGGGAGATAAATTGTTGCTTATGAGCGCCTTTATCTGTTTGTATGCCAACACAACCTTGTCTCCCCGGTTTCCTCTTTGGGTAATCCTTGTCGTTATTAGCCGCGATGTAATTATAATTTTGGGGGCAGTTGTTGTTTATATAGTAAAACAGAATATAAATATTATCCCCAGCTATTGGGGGAAATTTTCCACTACCTTTCAAATGCTGGCGGTTATTTCTGTTTTGTTGCAGTTCAAATATTCTCCATTTTTTTGGTGGTTGGCGGCGGTCTTTACAGTCGTATCCGGAGCGGTTTATGTAAACAGGGGATTCGTTATACTTTATGCTTTGGACAATTCTCGGAATAATCATTAGTTATCTATTCGGTTCAATTCCTACCGCCTACATTTTTGGCCGGATTATAAAAGGAACCGATATCCGTAAATTCGGTTCTGGCAATGTGGGCGCTACCAATGCCCTTAGGCTTTTAGGTAAAGGCTGGGGAATAACGGTATTGGCGTTGGATATTTTAAAAGGATTTTTGCCGGTAGCAATCCTGCCGAACATCCTTGGAATCAGGGCTAATATTTCATTGGAAAGTTTCTGTATTTTTGCCGGTGTAGGTTGTATCTGCGGGCATAATTGGACTATCTTTTTAAGATTCAAGGGAGGCAAAGGAGTAGCTACAACATTAGGGGTTTTGTTGGGGCTTTCAATCAAGATTGCCGGTTTAAAAATTATACTAGGAATAACCGTTTTTATCTGGTTGGCAGTGTTTCTTCTTACCCGGATCATTTCTTTAGCTTCATTATTGTCAGCTTTAAGTTTTCCTGTATTGACGGTTCTATTCAGGCAATCCCTAAGTTTAATCTTTATTGTTACACTTTTATCCGTATTTATCATATACCGCCATAAATCCAACATCCAAAGAATCCTTCAGGGGAAAGAGCCCAAATTAAGTTTTAGAAAACAGGCTTAGTTTACTGATTCTAAATTCCAATTCCTAATTGAACTAAAAGAAACCGCTTTCTTTTTCAACCGTAATTGCCTTGAAATCAATCATAACAGTGTTTATACTTTGCTTAAGGGAAGGGAGTATTTATTATTAGTTTTTTAAATGATTATAAAAGTATTTAATTCGCAATTGGGCACCGCAATATTGGGAGGGATAATGCGCGACCTATTGTTTAAAAACCTTACTTCCGCTAACCATAAACGCAAGATAATCACCAGCTCCGAAATTGTGGAGAAGGAAGGCATTCGCAGTATTATCCGCCGGCATTTTGTTTGTATGGTAAAAGAGATTAACAACGAAAATAATTTTAAAAAACCTCTTCCGCATGTTCATATCCTCAAGGAACATAACACAAAAGAATGCAAGGAAAAATTCTTTTGTAAAATCAAGGGGAGCATCTGCGCCGTCAATAACGGTAAATTGTTCCTGATTGTATTCATGCATTCCCTTAAAATCGATTTGATGGCAATACCCCAGCAGGTAAGCTAAGCTTGGTAAATTTCCCGTTGACAAGGCTTTAAACTCATATATAATTATTCTAATATATGAGCAAAAAATTACTCCATCTTGTTTTATTCGTTGTCCTGCCGTTTTTTCTTTTATCCGCAAAAGCCTCTTTCGCTTCTAGTCCGGCTGCAGAGTATTTATGCGAGCTGGGGGCTACTTTCTATAATTCAGGCAAATTTGATGATGCTTTGTCAGAGTTTAATAAAGTCCTCCTGATTGAGCCGGATAATAAGGTTGCCAAACAATATATTAACAGGATTTTCGAGAAAAATATGGCTGCTTCCGCGCCTTCTGGTTCCATGCTGGAAGCAGAAAATAACAATTCCAGTAAGTATGTTCCCGTGCAAGAATATACTTCTGCCTCACCGGAAAAACTTTTGGAAAAAGACGAAGTGATGGAACGAACCATGCTTGGAATAAAGCAGGAACCTCAAGCTGGCCGCCAGGCCGCCAGGGATAATTCCTCTGGTTTTAAGCAGAGTCCACCGGTTAAAATTGAAAAAGATGAAGGGATAAAAGCTGGGCCATTTAAGATCAGTGGAGAAACGCAGGTAAGTTTTGGCGTTACCCCCGATGATTTTATCTGGAAGAGGGCCAATTTTAGTTTGAATGATAAATCCATGAATTGGCGCCTGAATTCTACTGCCGCCTTTGATAATAAATTCAATACCTATGATCCGGCTATTTACGATTCTTTGATTTTAAACGTGGATACCGATAATAAAGAGGGCTTTAATTTCCATACAAACATTACTGTTGATCCCTGGAGCTATACGGGTAAGAGCAGCAAAACTACGCTTACCGGTTCTAACGGCGATACTGCTGACGTTCAGCTGTATTATTGGTCAAATACAGGCTATACTGTAAATAAAACTGTTTATACTTCATTGAAAGGCGATACTATCAATATTCCTGAATTAAAAGTATATGATGGGGTAACTAAATCTTCCACTCTCACTTCGACGCGTTACAAAGCCACGTATACTCTTTCTTCTTTAAAAATCGACAGTCAGTTCCAACCCCTGCGTGAGATTTGGTTTGATTATGCAAACGACCAGATGAAAATCAGGGCATTCCCTATGAGTTATCAAGACCAGGCGTATACTTCGGACGACCCCTTAAATATCACTAATCATGGGATTTGGTGGAAAGATAGTAAGTGGCTGCGTAATTACACTTCAGGAACTTACAATTCCGAGGACACAACTCCTAGTTACACCAAAGGCCGTTGGGATGATTCGCTTTCATTCTTATCGAAAGACTCTACCGGAAAGTATTTAACGGCGTTAAGAGGATTCGCTTTTAATTTTAATCCGGATGAAACAACTTCATTCGATGCTACCGTAGCCACGCCTAAAAACCTTTGGCAGGATTATAATACAATGGATAATATTATTGCCGTTACCCGCCTTAAACATCATTTCTCGGATCGTTTTATGATCGGTGGAACATTTACCAGCCGCACCGGATTCTTGAGCGATTCTTATCAAAAAATTGACAGTCAAAACTATGTAGGTGGAGTGGACTTAGGGTATGAGCTATTCGATGGCATGAAGGCCCAAGGCGAAGCCTTGATTTCCAATTCAAAATATGATATGTCCAGCAATGACTATAAAACAGAAAGCCGCGGCAACGCATATTTCTTCTCCATTATAAACCGTTATCCGCAAAAAAGTATTATGGACTTGGGTGGTTACGACGATATAACCCTGGATAAGGATGAGAGTTTCTTGTTAAAAAGCAAAATATACGGCGGGCATATGGACAAGGGTTTTGATTCGGCATTGTCCGATTTCCATAATACCCGTCAGGATACGTTTTGGTCGAGGCATATTCATTTCCGCAAAATCCTGGATTATTACTCACAAGGTATGGAAAAATCAGGTAATAACTGGGGTGAACTTAATGCTACGCGTATAGGAGACGGCCTGGATGTCGGGCGCAACACCTTGGGTTTTCGCCTTGAATATATGTGGGAAGATAAATTCTATAATCTTTTTGATGTGCGCAATGTGCATAAAACAAACGGTAAGTTCGTGGAAAATGTGGCGCGCGATGAAGCTACTATAAAAGTCACCGATAAACTTACCGCTAAAGGTTTGGGTATCTATCAAAAAATGCCGCATACAGTAGGAGGAATCGACCCTTTTGTTTATGATGGCGATACCGGAGAATACTATCTTAACGACGCGGTTAAAGACGGGGAAGACCCGTCAATTAAAACCGGCTCCTTTGGCTTAAATTACAATTTCTTTGATTGGTTAAGTATTAACGGGGTATACGAACGCACTAACGATTATACGATAGCTTATGATAATTTTCCGCAAAGTGTGCTATTAAATAATACTACTTTATATGGAACTTACTATCAAAATAGCAAACTTTATCGTTATATACTGCCTTATCTTTATAACCAGGGGATTTTTCCACAGGCTCCTTACCAGTTTTACAACGTTTTTAAATGCGGATTGCGGATTGCCCCTACAGACAAATTTGAGATATATCTGGACTACACGCGCAACGAATTTGAGGCCGCGTCATTAAATTCCGATGGGATGAACCATGTCGGCATAGAATTTGCTTATATGCCAAGCAAGAAATTCGGAATGGTTTTTAAATATATATATTCCCGTTCCCAGGATATTGATAAGATGCAAAATGGCGATACTAAAATGTATGCCCACCATAATTTTTCCAATGAGTTTAGGTATATGCCGTCGAAAAACGATGAATTCATTATGCAGTATGGAGTGGGGGATGCCTATTCTATCAGCAATCTTTCCTCTTTAGATCCATACGGAGGCGGTTCGCTAACCTTGGATACCCAGCATATTATCCGCGCTTACTACCGGCATAAATTCTAAGATCTAGAATCTGACTTCTGAAATTTCCCTTGCATTCACCATTGCGTAATGATAAACTTTCCCAAGAATGATGGTTTAACCCCCAAACCACAAAAGGAGGCCCTCTCTATGTCTATTCTAATCTCTAAGTATCTAAATCCTCTCTCTCTCTCTCTCTCTCTCTCTCTCTCTCTAGGAAACTCCTTTCCTTTTTCTTCTTTTTAAGCTTCTTTTTAGCCTTTTCTCTAGTCTTTCCTCCTAGCAATAGCTCTAATAACTCAAGCAATCTGCTCTTTGCCGAAGACACCCTAACCATAACCACCTACTATCCTTCTCCCTATGGAGTCTACCGTGAGCTAAGAGCCAAGCG
>JAQUOO010000007.1 GCA_028717055.1 Candidatus Omnitrophota bacterium
GCAATAACCGATGATTATCTTGCCTTGCAGTTCCAGCTCCTGCTTCATTTTGAGGATTTCGGGCTCACCGCCGGTCTTACAAGTAGTGGCGCATTCACCGCAACCTACCAAGAAAATCTTGGTATAGCTTTTTAAGCTATCCACAATATCCTGAAGGGGTTTTGACTCTGTTATAATCATATAAAAATTTTACCACTATTTAAAGGCCAGAGCAAGAAAAATATGGACAGGATTAATATTCTTCTTTATCGCGGAAATATTCTTGCATCATTTTTAAGAATTCTTTATCGGTTGCGCTCTTCTTATCCATATCTTCACTGAATTCGGCATAGCCGGCATCAAATTCGTTCCCCGCATCTTCAATCTGAAGAAGCTCGCCCATAATCCTGCCTTCATCCAGGAAACGCGAAACCTGAGTAAAAACCGGGCCCCCGCCGTCCATAAAGCTTCTTGGATTACGATCTACATGAGGCTTGAGTAAAAAAAGGTTTTCTTTCGCCCGGGTAGAAGCAACATAAAAAAGCCGGCGTTCTTCTTCCATACCTTCTTCATCCTCCAGAGAACGATAGGAAGGCAGGTGGCCTTCGGCAACATAAATCAGAAACACTGTATGCCACTCTAACCCCTTGGCGGAATGAATTGTGGAAAGCGTAAGCGTAGAGTCATCTTTATCTTTCAATCCTGCCTCGGCAAGAGAGCGTTCAGGCGGCTCTAAAGCCATATCCGTCAGAAATTGTTCTAATGTTTTATAGCGCGAAGCGATGCGTAAAAGCGAATCCAAGTCATTAATCCTCTTATGAAAATCATCGTATTTATTTCTAAGCAGGGGCTGATAATACTCCAAGAATATTTCGATTATCTTCTCCGGGCTCTGCACGCTGGAATTAATATCCTTGAGGATGTTAAAAAGCTTATTTACTTCTTCCCTATTCTTTCCGGAGGCTGCTAGCGGCGCACCTTTACCGGGAATAAGGGCATTAATTATTTTTTCGGCGCTCTTGGGGCCTATACCGGGTATCAATAGCAGCGCGCGCAGCCAGCTTACTTGATCCGCAGCGTTATAGACAATCCGTAAATAGGAAATCACATCTTTGATGTGCGCTGCTTCGACGAATTTCTGTCCGCCGTATTTTACAAAGGGAATGTTACGGCTGGCTAATTCCACTTCCAGGTCATTAGAGTGCCAGCCTGATCTAAACAAAACCGCGATATCCTTTAACTCCACCCCTTCTTCCCTTAGCTCCAGAATCTTATCCGCGATATAACGGGATTGGGCGTTTTCATCTTCGGCATCCACGAAAACCGGCTGCTGCTCCCCTTTCTTCTTCGTATAAAGGTTCTTCTCAAACTTTTCCTTTGCTCCTCTAATCACTTCATTAGTCAGGTTCAAGATTGGCTGGGTGGAGCGATAATTCTCCTCGAGAGTGATAATCCTGGTATTTTTAAAAAGCTGGGGGAAATCCATAATGTTCCGGAAATTCGCCCCCCTGAATGAATAAATGCTCTGGGCGTCATCTCCAACAACCATAATGTTCTTATGTTCCGAGGCCAATAAACAGGCAATAAAAGCCTGGAGTTTATTCGTATCCTGATACTCATCTACCATAATATACCTGTATTTTCGGGATAACGACAGCCTTATCTCTTCATGATCAGTTAAAAGTTTTTTCAGGTAAACTAAAAGATCGTCATAATCTAAAAGAGATTTTTGAATCTTGTATTTATGGTATTCTTCACGGATTCGCCTGATTTCTTCGCTAAACTCCAAAAATTGCGGGTATTCATCATATAAAACGTCTTCTATTTTTTCGGATTTATTCACGCCTTTAGAGATTACTTCCAAAATGGCTTTTTTGCGGGGGAAGCGTTTCTCGCTCTTGTTAAAACCCATTTGCGTACGGATCAGGTTGATTGTGTCTTCGGCATCGGACTCATCGAGGATAGAGAAATTATTGACTAGGCCTAAAGCTTTGGCGTATCTTCTCAAAGTCGCGTTGGCAAACGAATGAAATGTGCCGCCAGAGACCCTTGAACAGCGTTCATCTAAAAGCAGGCTTGCCCGGCGCAGCATCTCTTCGCTAGCCCGGCGGGTAAAAGTAAGCAGTAAAATCTCATCGGGCTTTACTCCTTTTTCAACCAGATACGCTACCCGATGCACCAAAACCCTAGTCTTGCCGCTTCCTGCTCCGGCGATAACCAAATATGCGCCATCGACGGACTCAACAGCTTCAAGCTGGGCCGGATTAAGTTCATTTTTATAATCGATTTTTTTCACGAATCTTTCTTCTGTCTCTGCTTTTCTTCAATAAGCTTTTGGGTTATTTCTTGCGGGACCTGGAGGTATTTGGAAAATTCCATAGAGGCGTTGGCGCGTCCGCTGGACAGAGAACGAAATGCGGTAGCATAACCAAACATCTCTGCAAGGGGAACTTCCGCAGAGATGATCTTTTGTTTGCCTTTCGGTTCCGCATTCAATATCTTCCCGCGGTGCGAACAAATATAACCTATGCAGGCATTGGCATATTCTTCAACCGTAGCGACTTCCAGAGACATATAAGGCTCCAATAATATTGGCTTTGCTTTCATAAATGCTTCCTTGAAACCAAATATCCCGGCCATCTTAAAGGACAGTTCCGAAGAATCTACTTCATGGAACGAACCGTCATATAATTCTACTTTTATGTCGACGACCGGATATCCGACGTAAACGCCCTTCTCCATAGCTTCAATTACTCCTTTTTCAACAGCCGGAATAAATGAACGGGGAATCGCGCCTCCTTTTATGTTGTCAATAAACTCAAAACCCTCTCCGGATGCGGCAGGAATCAACCTTAGCAAAACATGCCCGTATTGGCCGCGGCCTCCGGATTGCTTGATATATTTTCCTTCGCCTTCGGACTTCTCAATTATAGTTTCCCGATACGCAACCTTAGGCTGGCCCACTATAGCCTCAACCCCGAATTCCTCTTTTAACCTGTCTACGATTATTTCAAGATGCAGCTCTCCCATCCCGGTAAGCACCACCTCTTTGGTTTCTTCATCACTATGCACCAAAAACGTGGGATCCTCCTCGGTCAATTTAGCTAAACCTTTTCCCAATTTATCCTGATCCGAGCGGCTCTTGGGCGCAATGCTCAAAGATACAACCGGGGTTGGAAACTGTATCGCCTCCAGAAGAATCGGATTATCCGCATCGCAAAGCGTATCTCCGGTAACGGTATTGCCTAACCCTACAACCGCTACGATATCTCCGGCAAAAGCATAATCAATATTTTCCCGTTGATTGGCATGCATCTGCACAATACGAGCGACTCTTTCCTTTTTATTTTTTGTGGAATTTAAAACATAGCTTCCGGTATCCAGAACTCCGGAATAAACCCTCACATAAACAAGCTTTCCCATATGCGGATCGGCCTGCACTTTAAAAGCGAGCCCCGAAAACGGTTCGTTAAAATCCGCCCGGCGCGGCAATTTCTTCTCTTTGTCTTCAATGTCATGCCCTTCTACAGCCGGTAAATCTAAAGGTGAAGGTAAATATAATGTTACCGCGTCAAGCAGGTTCTGCACTCCTTTATTTTTGAATGCCGCTCCGCATAAAACCGGGACTGCCTTATTGGCGACAGTGCCAATACGTATAGCATTCTTTAACTCTTCGACCGAAATTTCTTTCTCCCCGGAATCAATATATTTTTTCATTAACGCTTCATCAAAAGCAATTGCCTTCTCCAGCATAATGTGGTGGAAATCTTTGGCTTTTTCCAGGTATTCCTGCGGGATTTCCTCAATGCGCGTTTGTTTTCCTTGCGATTCTGCTTCGTAATAACAGGCTTTCATTTCTAACAGATCGATTACCCCGAGAAAATTGTCCTCCGCGCCTATAGGAATCTCAAGAGGAATAACATTCCCTCCCAGATCCGTTTCGATACCTTTCAATACGCCATAAAAGTCCGCTCCGGTGCGATCCATCTTATTAATAAAAGCGATCTTGGGAACGTTGTACTTGTCGGACTGATGCCAGACAGTCTCGGATTGCGGCTCAACTCCTCCGACAGCGCAAAAAACCGCAACTGCTCCGTCTAAAACTCGCAGCGAACGCTCTACCTCGACGGTAAAATCGACATGACCGGGAGTATCGATGAGATTAACCCGATGCCCCTTCCAGAAACAGGTTGTTGCTGCTGCAGTAATAGTAATACCGCGCTCCCTCTCCTGCTTCATCCAGTCCATCTGTGTGCCGCCTTCATGCACCTCGCCGATCTTGTGGCTTTTGCCGGTATAAAAAAGAATTCTTTCGGAAAGCGTGGTTTTACCGGCATCTATGTGCGCCATAATTCCGATGTTGCGCGTTTTCTCTAACGGATATTTGGGAGTCGGCGCCGGGCCCTGCTTAAGATTAAGAGGCGACTCTTCTTTAGCCGGCTCTTGCTCCTTGGGAGGTTCGACAATAGGTTTTTCTGCGGGTTTAGGGTCTTCTAAAGAGAGTATTTTTTCTTCAACAGAAGGCGGCTGCGGAGGTTCTTCTTTGGATTTTGCCTCGGTAGGCTCTTCTTCGGATTTAATTTCCGCAATTTCTTGCTTAATTTCTTCCTCAGGCGCTTCTTGCGGTTTTTCCTCAATAGGCCCTGCTTTAAGTTCTTCCTTGGGTTTTTCTTCGGCAGCCGGTTTGGCTAAATTCGGCTCTACTTGCTGGGATTGCCTTTTTAAGCGGGTAATCTCCTCGGCAAAACTTTGCAGTTTCTCCTCTTTTGTGTCCAGTTCTTTTTCCAGCTCCGTATACTCTTCATTTAATTTATTGAATTCGGCCTTGGGCACCCATTCGCTGATTTTTTCTTTATTCTTGAATTCGTTAACGATTAGCTCCTGGGATTTTAAATCTTTAGCATACTTTTCAATCTGATGTTTCTGAATCTCAATTTGTTCGCTTTTATCTTTTAGGGAGCGGTCCAGGCTTTGCAGCTTATCGTTTATTTCGCGCACTTCTCTGGCGGCATTAACATTTTTGGCGAATTCATCCTGTAATTCCTTCTCTTTAGCCATAAATTTACTCTTTAGCTCCGTGTTTTCGGTTTTAACCTTATTGAGCATCTCTTCGGAGGCGGCTACCCAGGCTTCTTTACGTTTTAACTCTTGCTCCAACTGTTCATACTTATCAATCGCTTCCTGGAAGCGCGATTTGGAGCTGAAATACTCGGATTTGGTTTTCTCGGTTTCAGCTTGCGAAGTCTTTAACTCTCCCTCTAATTCCGCGATTCTCCTGTCTTTAATTTCAACCGGGGCGGATGCTGGGCCAAAATCAGTTCTTTTCTTGGCCTTAGGAATACGTTTTTTATCGCTCTCGGGAATAAAAGCCACAAAGAGGGCGCAAATTACCAAGCCTACTCCAACTACCGCAACTATCACCATTAAGTTCATTTTGATTTATCCTGATCTTTGCGCAGCTTATCCAAACGTTCTTTTATCTTGGCTTCATATCCTATTTGCGTCGGCTCATAATAATGAACCTTCTTACGGATATACTCCTGCTTCACGTAATGCCCCGGATAATCATGGGCATATTTATAGCCCTTACCGTGCCCTAAGGCTTCGGCATCCCCGGTTGCGTCCTTAAGATGATCCGGAACTTCCTGAACTTTCTTATTTTCTATGTCTTGCAGGGCTTTGTCAATGGCTAAATAACTGGCGTTGGATTTTGGGGCGCTAGAAACATAAATAACCGCCTGAGCCAGAGGAATACGCGCTTCCGGCATCCCCACAAATTCTGAAATCTGCAAGGCCGCGTTAGCTAAAACTATCGCCAGCGGGTCGGCGTTTCCCACATCCTCAGCTGCCAATATGCAAACTCTGCGAGCTATAAACCTGGGATCCTCGCCGCTATAAAGCATCTTGGCCATCCAGTAGAGGGCTGCGTCCGGGTCAGATCCGCGCATTGATTTAATGAATGCGGAGGCAGTATCGTAATGCGCGTCTTCATCATTATCATAAACAACCGCTTTTTTCTGGATTGACTCCTGAGCTACCTCCAAATTAAAATCGATTTTTCCGTCTTTGGATTTAGGCGTTGTTAACACGCCGATCTCCAAGGCGCTTAGAGCCCTGCGGGCGTCTCCTTCGCAAGTCTTAGCCAGAAATTCCAGGGCTTTTTTATCGGCATTAACCTTTAATTTGCCTAAGCCGCGTTCATCATCTTTTAAAGCCGCGCTTAGAACATCCAAAATTTCATTTTCTTTTAAGGATTTTAACTCGCAGACCAGCGATCGCGACAAAAGCGCAGAAGCCATGGAAAAAAATGGATTATGCACAGTCGCGCCGATTAATACGGGATTACCGTCTTCAACATCCGGCAATAATACATCCTGTTGAGCTTTATTAAAACGATGAATCTCGTCGATAAAAAGAATGGTTTTTTTAGCGGTATTGGCTTCTTTTTGTTTAGCGCTGGAAATTACTTTTCTTAGCTCTTCGACATTGGAGGTAGTCGCGTTAATAGATACATAGTGGCTCTGGGTGAGATTAGCTATACACCAGGCTAAAGAAGTTTTGCCTATTCCGGGAGGGCCGAATAAAATTAAAGAGCTTAAACGGTCCGCTTCAATTGCCCGGCGCAGAAGTTTTCCCTTGCCTAATATATGGGCCTGGCCGACAAATTCATTCAAAGAGCGCGGCCGCATACGCACAGCTAAAGGCAGCTTGTTTAAATCTATTTTTTTATCTTCGATAAAGAAATCCATAGGACTAACAAGTTGTTCCTCCCTCGACCACATCGCAAATTAGCGGCGGTCTCGGGATTCTTCGCAGACACCCCGCTAACAGCGGGTCTACAATTTATGTCGTCCCTTTCCGGGCTCCATAAATTGTCTGCTTAAAAAAAATCCCCGCATAAGTGCCGTTGGATTGAATAGTCTGAACCGATTTGGTTTCAGGTGGGAACCCTATCTTTAAGAACGCGCGAAGGCGTTTAAAGAATCGCGGGCTCCCTTGAAATTGATGTTGGTTCAACAATTATCAAATATCCAACGAGCACTGCAGGGATATCTAAAGAGCTGTTTTATTCTTGTATAAGAAGTATAACACATAAGGACCGGAAATCAAGCCTATCTTAACTTAACCTCAAATTGCTGAGTGAGCGACGCACAAAGCAAATCATGAGCGGGCTGAATCTCTTTTTCAGTCAAGGTGCGCTCTCCTGAAGCGTAAAGGCACGATAAAGTAAGCCCCCTCCAGCCGGAAGGGATCTGTTTACCTTTATAATAATCCGCAACCTTGACTTCGCGCAAGAAAGGTTCTCCTTTCTCTCTCAGCAGGATAAGGATTTCTTTAACTGAAACGCCATCCTTTAAAATAAAACTTATGTCACGGGTAATTCCGGGGTATTTCGGAAGAGGAGCAAACTTTTTGTTCAACTGAACAAAAGAAAAAAGTTTGTCTAAAGAAAGTTCTCCGATAAAAACATCTTTGTTTTTTATCCCTAACGAATTTAATGCCTGCTGGCCAAGACATAACATCGAACCTATCTTTTCTTTTTGAACACATATATCCGCAAAGTTGGCAGCTTGACCGGTAAATTCATAACCAGCTATACCTAGCCGCTTGAAGATGGTTTCAAAGATACCTTTAATGTTTAAAAGATTGGCTTCATCCTTGGCTAAACCCGCGCCGGTGAAGAAAGACTTTACTCCGCTTAAAGCAATTCCCAGAGAAAGTTCTTCTTTCGGCTCTGTTCCTGCTTTAAAAATATTGGCGATTTCAAATAACGAAACAAACTCCTGTTTTTGATTAAGATTAAAACTGACTGCCCGGCCAAGCCCAAGCATAAGAGTGGGCCTTAAAACCTCCTGCTCTTGGCTCAGAGGATTCATAATACTTACCGGATTTACGCCAAATTCGAAACCCGAATTTCTTAATCCCGGCTTATCAATGAGGCTATAAGTAATCGCTTCGCTTAGACCTAAGCCTACAAGCATATTCTTGATATCCGAAACCAAGCTTCTTTGCATGTTCGGGGCTACATCAGGTTTTACCGAAGGAACACTATTGGAAATCCGTTCAAATCCAAAAACCCTGGCCGCCTCTTCAACTAAATCAACCGCTTGTTTTACATCCTGCCTGAAAGAAGGAACTCCTATGCTAAGAATATTTCTAGATTTTTGTTTGATTTTAAACCCGAGCCCAATAAGAATTTGCCGCACTTTGGCAATTGCTAAATTTATTCCTAATATTTTTGAAGCATAAGCAATATCCAAATCGATTTTTGTTTCTTTGGATTTATTTAAACCGCTCAAGGCAAAACTAACTTCTTCTGCGCCGCAGTATTCTTCTAATAATTGCGCCGCGCGCAAAGACGCCCTAGTAACCATATCCAAATCAATACCTCGCTCAAACCTGTAGCTTGATTCACTTGCCTTGCCTATTGCCTGGCGAGAACGGCGGATTATAATAGGGTTGAAAAGGGCGGCTTCCAATAAAATATTTTTAGAGGCAAAGCTGACCTCGGTATCTTTACCTCCCATTACTCCGGCAACTGCCGACACCTTCTCTTTATCCGCAACCACCAAAACATCTTTTGAAAGAATACTTTCTGTCCCGTCTATCGTCGAGATCTTTTCTCCGGATTTCGCCCGGCGCACAATTATTTTCTCCGGATTCAATTTGTCAAGGTCAAAAGCATGCAGGGGTTGGCCTAACTCAAATAATACGTAATTCGTAATATCCACTACATTATTAACGCTGCGGCAACCTACTAATTCCAGCCTATTCTTTATCCATTCCGGAGAAGGAGCGACTTTCAAATTCTTAATAATTCTGGCGGAATAAAAAGGGCAATCTGCCTTATCTTCGATTTCAATCTTAAGATTTCCTTTTGCGGATTTAGTTTTGATTTTTAAATCTAAATTCTTAAGTTTTGAATTTGTCAGCGTAGCGACTTCCCGGGCAACACCCAAAATACTCAACCAATCCGGTCGATTCGAAGTAATTTCAATCTCAAAGACAAAATCTCCCGCCTTTTCCTCAAGGGAAACGACTTCCAGGCCCGCCATAGTCAGTTTATCAGCCAATTCCCTGGCTGGAATCTTAATATCAACAAAATCCTTTAACCAATTATAGGTAACCTTCATTTTAAAATTGCCTCAAAAACCTTAAATCGTTCTCAAAAAATAATCTGATGTCATTAATGCCGTATTTTAGCATGGCGATTCTATCCACGCCCATGCCAAAAGCAAAGCCGGTATATTTATTGGGGTCAATTCCGACCTGTTTAAAAACATTGGGGTGGATCATGCCTGAACCTAAAATCTCAAGCCAACCTTTCTTCCCGCAGGCAGAGCATCCCTTGCCTTTACAAATTATGCAGGAGATATCCACTTCCGCCGAAGGCTCGGTAAACGGGAAAAAGTGCGGACGAAAACGCATTTTTATATCATTACCAAAAATAGCTTTGGCAAATATCTCTAAGAGCCCTTTAAGGTCCGAGAACTTAATACCTTTATCCACCATAAAACCTTCAACCTGATGAAACATAAATGAATGCGACGCATCCACCGCATCCGGACGATAAACGCGGCCGGGGACGACAATTGCCAAAGGAGGTTTTTTTTCTTTCATTACCCGCACCTGAACCGGCGAAGTGTGGCTGCGTAAAAGCATCTTGCTATAATCTTTTAAATAGAAGGTATCGAATGCTTCGCGAGAAGGATGCTCTAATGGGATATTTAACCCGGTAAAATTATTGTACTCGGTTTCTATTTCCGGGCCATCGACAACTGAAAAACCCATCTTGCTGAATATAGAACAGATCTCTTCGGTTATCCGGGTTAGCGGATGCAGATGCCCCAATTCCTGAGCAATGCCCGGCATGCCTATATCAAAGGATACAGGCGCTTCGTTGGCTTTAACTGAAAGAGTCTCCTGTTTTTCGGAAATACTGGAAAGGAGTTTGTTTTTAAGCGAGTTGACCTGCTGGCCGAAACAAGCGCGTTCTTCTTTAGGCAAAGAGGGAATCGCGCTGGTTAATTCAGCGATTATCCCCTTTCTGCCTAAATATTTCAGACGAAATTCTTCCAGCGCTTCAGAAGAATTGACATTCTGGATTTCCGAATCTATCTGGGACAAGACAGCATTAATGTCCATGTAACCTCTTGGCTATTTCTTGACCAGCCCGACTATTTTCTTAAAAGCTGCATTGTCTTTTACTGCCAAATCCGCCAAAATCTTGCGATCAAGATTAATTTTGGCTTTTTTGAGTCCGCTCATAAAAACACTATAGCTAACCCCCTCGGCGCGGGCCGCGGCATTAATACGCGCGATCCAGAGAGCGCGGATTTCCCTCTTCTTGTTTTGCCTATCGCGATAGGCGTATTTTAAAGCATGCAAGAGAGCGCGACGCGCCTGCTGGAACTGTTTACTCCTGTCCCCAAAAAAACCTTTAGCTTTCTTCAATACTCTTTTTTTTCTTCTGCGCGTTGCTGTGCTGTGTTTAATCTTTGCCATGGAATACTCCTTTTCTAACCATAAGGTAACATACGCTTAAGGTACTTTGTTTCTTTCTTATTGTCTAAGATGTCTCTCTTTCTCAATTTCCTCACTCTCTTCATTTTCTTGCTTGAAGCAAGATGGCTCTTGCCACCGCAAGAATATTTGATTTTTCCTTTTTTGGTGAGCTTGAATCTTTTTGCAACCCCTTTTTTAGTTTTTAGCTTTCCCATTCTATCCTCTTTCTTATTTGGGCGCCACTACCAATGACATAATCCTGCCTTCCATCATCGGCGGCTTCTCCACTGCCCCGTCGGTTTGCACGTCTTTTATAAATCTATCTAAAACCTTTCTTCCCAGATCTATATGCTCCATCTGCCTGCCGCGGAAAAAAAGGTTGACCCTAACTTTATCTTTTTTCTTTAAAAAGGTTACCGCTTGTTTTACTTTAGTCTGGAAATCATGGTCATCGATATTGGGCTTAAGGCGGATCTCTTTCAGCTTACCCTGCTTTTGATGCTTTTTGGCTTCCCGCTCTTTCTTCTCTTCATCATATTTAAATTTACTGTAATCGACTATGCGGCAGACCGGCGGATTAGCGGATGGAGCTACTTCGACCAGATCCAGTTCATGCTGATTCGCCAAATCCAAAGCCCTTTGTATTACCACTATTCCCAATTGATTACCATCCGGACCAATAAGCCTGACTTGCGGTACCCTGATTCTGTCATTAATGCGGACAAATTTTTTTATAGCAACCACCTCCTATTCTTACTGGTTAATAATATTATTTAATAACCAATGCCCGATTTCCAAATCCGAATGAAGCTCCAATTTGCACAATTCCCAATTGGGTATTGAAACATTGAGGCTTCATTCGTCATTGGAACTTGGTAATTGGACATTTTTATTACCTATTTCTTCCTTTAATGTTTTTATAAATTCATCTAAACTCATTGTACCGAGATTCCCTTTTCCTTTTTTTCTTACGGCGACTTGAGCAGATTTTTCTTCACGCTCGCCGACAACCAGGCAATAAGGAATCTTGCTTATCTCGGCATTGCGTATTCTTTTATCCAAAGTTTCATTACGGCTATCTACCTCAACCCGGATTTTTTCTTGAGCCAGGCTTCCGGAAATCTTTTTGGCATACTCCATTACCGTGTCTTTTATCGGAATAACCAAGACTTGAACCGGAGCAAGCCACAAAGGCAAATCGCCGTTATAATTTTCAACTAAAGCTCCGATAAAACGCTCAACGCTGCCCAATAAAACCCTATGCAACATTATTGGTTGACGCTCTTTCCCTTCATTATCAATATAAGTCAGATTGAATCTTTTGGGAAGAGCAAAATCGCACTGAATAGTCGCGCACTGCCACGATCTTTTCAAAGCGTCTTTTAATTTGATATCGATCTTCGGCCCGTAAAAAGCTCCGTCGCCTTCGTTTATCTCATAGCTTAAACCTTTTTCCTTAAGAGCTTCTTCCAGTGAGCTGGTAGCAAGTTTCCAATCTTCATCCGAACCGATGGATTTTTCCGGACGGGTGCTTAATTCAATGCTTACATCTTTAAACCCAAAAACTTTCATCGTATCGAAAACAAAGTCAATCACTGCTTTTATTTCCGGTTTCAATTGCTCGGGTAAACAAAAAATGTGAGCGTCGTCCTGGGTAAACCCGCGCACTCTTAATAACCCGTGCAACACCCCTGCTTTTTCATGGCGATAAACCGTCCCCAACTCAAAGAGCCTGATTGGTAAATCCTTGTAACTTCTGGTCTTAGATTTGTAAATTAAAATATGGCCCGGGCAATTCATCGGCTTAAGGACATATTCCTGGTCATCGATCTTCATGATGAACATGTTATCTTTATAGTAATCGTAATGACCGCTGGTCTTCCAAAGCCCGGCCTGCATAATATGCGGAGTGATTACAATCTGGTAGCCGCGTTTTAAATGCTCTTCTTTCTCGTAATTCTCGATTAAGGTGCGCAGTAGCCCTCCCTTAGGATGATAAAAAACCAGCCCTGCTCCCGCATCCTCATGATAAATATCAAAGAGCTCCAGCGCCGGCCCAAGTTTGCGATGGTCGCGCAGTTTTGCTTCTTCTAAATTCTTTAAATATTCTTCCAGCTCTTTTTTACTTTCAAAACAGGTTCCGTAAATCCTTTGCAGCATGGGATTGGTTTCAATCCCGTGCCAATACGCTCCGGCGACGGATAACAATTTAAAGGCTTTGATCTTACCGGTAGATTCTATATGCGGGCCGCGGCATAGATCCACAAAACTTTTACCGGTGCTATAAACCGAGATTTTCGCATCGCCCAGCGCGTTGATTAATTCTACCTTATACGGCTCATTAAGCTTCTTGAATAAATCCAAAGCCGCTTTTTTATCTAATTCTTCTCTTATGAAAGGCTCATTCTTAGAAATAATCTCGCCCATCTTCTTTTCGATTTTTACTAAATCATCGTCGGAAAAAGCTTCTTTCTTGCCTGCACTGAGCGCAGCCGAAGTGTCGAAGTCATAGTAAAAACCATCCTCGATCGCCGGGCCGATGGCTAATTTCACTTCTGGCCAGAGCTCTTTAACCGCGGACGCCAAAACATGAGAACAAGAATGCCTTAAAGTATCCAGATTCATATTTAACTCAAAAGTTAAAGCTGAGAAATCAAAAGGAAAACTGTTAATACCAAAGGTTAAAGCCCAAAATTCAAAATAGATCTAAATGACAAATACTAAATGACAAAACCTTAGTTTGGGATCTTGACATTTGAGTTTTGAATTTTACTTTTGCCTTTTTACTTTTTAATGGTGGGCCCATCAGGACTTGAACCTGAGACCTTTGCGATGTCAACGCAACGCTCTAACCAACTGAGCTATGAGCCCTCAATTTTCTTGTTATTTTACATTCATTAGGTACTTCACTCGCTACGCTCCTTGTCGGGGCGTTATGCTCGTTTAGTGCCAATTAAATTTTCCTTGTCGGAAAATTTAATTGGGCAAGAAGGGAGTCGGACCCTTACGACCTTGCGGCCAACAGATTTTAAGTCTGTCGTGTATGCCATTCCACCACTTGCCCGTAAACTTTACTTCCTCCTGCTCCTCGTCAAACCTAAATGAAGATTATTAGGTATCCTCGGAGTGATTTTCGCTGTTCGCTTGGCACTACGCTCGCTTTAGTGCCATCAAAATTTTATGGAGGCGACGAGCGGATTCGAACCGCTGTATAGCTCTTTTGCAGAGAGCTGCCTTACCGCTTGGCTACGTCGCCAAATATCAAATATTCTTTTTTACTTCCTGAATTATCGTTTCAACACTAGCCAAGCAGCCAACACCCTCATCCCCGCAAGCGAGCTTTCCGCTTCTGGGTTCAATGAATTTATACCCTAAAGATTTTAATTTTCCGATATTGTCCTGGGTTATTTTATTCTTAAACATATTATCATTCATCGCCGGAGCAATCAACACAGGCGCTTTTGTAGCGCAGATAACGCAAGTCAGCAGATCATCACAGATCCCGGCGCTGACTTTGGCAATGATATTTGCGGTTGCCGGCGCAATCAAAACCAAATCCGCTTTCTTCGCCAAAGATACATGCTCGATTTCCCAAGCCTCCGGAGAACTGAATAACCCCTGATAAACTTTGTTTCCTGACAAGCTCTCAAAAAGTATGGGCTTGATCAACTCTTCGGATTCTTTGGTTTGGATAACGGTTACCGCAAAATTCGCCTCTTTTAACCTGCGAATTATTTCGCAAGCTTTATAAATAGCGACACTGGCAGTCACCCCTAAAATAACATTCTTTTCTTTCGCAGGCATAATTATTCTTTGGCTTTTGTCTTTTTAGCTTCCACCTTGCCTTCGGAAATCTCATGTAAAGCGACAGTAGAAGGCTTGGTGGTCGCCTTGTCTTCCACAAGCTTTGGCTGGCCTTCGGCAATCTCCAATGCCCTTTTGGCTGCCAAATTTACCAGTTTATAAATCGACTTCTCGCTCTTGTCCAGCATGTTTTCTCTTTCCGCATATCCCATTCCCTGCTCCTCGTTGTTGTATTAACCTCTTATCTCTTTCAATATGATATCTCTAAGTTTTATTGAAGCCTGGGCCAAATTTTTATTTTTCAAGACATAATCGTAGGCGCAAGAATTCTTAAGCTCTATCTCTGCTAATTTGATCCGTTCATTTATCTCCTCTTGTTTAGTTTTGGAGCACCTGCCCCTAATCCTTTTGCGCAATTCATTTATCGACGGAGCATCGATAAATATAGTGACTGTATTTTTTGGATACAGTTTCTTTAGCGCCTTTGCCCCGTTTAAATCCAGGCAAAGCGCCAGGTGTTTTCCCGCCTTCAGCTTCTCTTCAAGGAAATCCTTTTTAGTGCCGTAATAATAGCCTAAATATCTAGTCCATTCAAGGATTTTTTTGGACTTAACCAGGCGCAGAAATCCTCCGGGGCTGACAAAGAAATAATCCCGCCCCTGGCGTTCACCTGACCTTTTGGAACGGGTGGTTACGGAAATGGATTTGGCGAGCTTGTTTTTTAGCAACCTGTCTAGGAGAACGGTCTTAAGCAGCGTAGTTTTGCCCGAACCTGAAGGTCCGGAAATGACAAATATCAAACCCCGCATACTTGCTTGATTCATCACTCTATATTCTGCGCCTGCTCGCGAATTTTCTCGATCAGGCTTTTCATTTTGAGGACTTGGGCGGAAACAGAAACGTCGAAGGTTTTAGCCGCCATGGTGTTGGCTTCCCGCTGCATCTCCTGAGCGATAAAATCCAACTCCTTGCCTATTGTCCCTCCCTTAACAAGCTTATTTTTAAAATTGCGGATATGAAAACAAAGCCTGTCTATTTCCTCGGTAGTATCCGTATCCTTTACAAAACTGGCCCTTTCTTCGTCGGTAGTAAGATTTTTTAGTTTACCCTTAAGCGCTCTCTTCAATTTCAATATTATTGTCGAAAGCTCTAATCTTAATTCTTCGGCCTGCTTTCTCAGGTAACCCTGCAAGGCCTTCCCTTCTTTTATGCGCGTTTTGACTAAATTATCAATGGCCGCATTAACTGCTGTTTTTAATCCCGGCCAAACACTTTCAGGGGAAACCTTCTCTTCCTCTAGAGCCAAAACCCCCGGGAGATGTATCAGAGTATTCATATCCAGGCCGTCATCAATCATAAATTCATTTTTTATGCTGTTGATTCTGGCAATGTATTTTTTAAGAAGCTCCTTATTGATAAAAACGTTTCCTTCTCTTCTTGCGCTGACATTAAGACTAAAGGTAACTCGTCCTCTTTTAACTTTCGATTCAATAGCTTTTTTTATCCTTTCCTCCATGGAAAGAGAACCTTCCGGTAGATGCAATACTGTTTCCAGAAACTTATGATTAGTGCTCCTTAATTCCACAGAGACCTTTCCCAGCAGAGGAATTATCGTCTCAAAACTTCCGTAACCGGTCATACTCTGAATCATCGCAACAATCCTTTTTTAAGCCCAGGTTTTTCCCTTATGCTCTTTACGCACGATTTCTTTTTGCGGATATAAATCCACGATTATTTCATCCGGATTAAACCAAAGCTTTATTTCTCTGGCTGCCTCATCCTCATTTGATGAAACGTGAATTACATTCTCATAAACACCCGAGGTGGTTATCCGGCCGTATGAGCCGCGGATAGACGTCGGGTCAGCTTCTTCCGGATTAGTGGCTCCGGCTAAATCCCGGCATTTTTTTATCGCGTCCCTTCCCCAATAAACCAAGGCCATGACCTTTTTACGATCATGCAGTTCACCCTGCAAATATTTAATAATCTCTCCAAAAAACGGTTTATCTTTTAGATGTTTATAATGCTCCTCTGCCAGTTCCTTGGGGACACGCGCGATCTTAGCCGCAATAATTTCCAGTTTTGTCTCGGATAAGCGCGTTAAGATATTCCCGGTCAAAGATTTCTTAAGTCCGTCCGGCTTGATTAAAATTAAAACTGCTTGATTCATTATTGCTTCCCTCCTCTGATAATGTTGGAAATCCTCTCCAAATCTTCCGGGGAATAAAATTCAATAAAAATATGGCCTCTTTTTTTCATTTTATTAATCCTAACTTTAGTGGATAAAACATGTTGTAGCTCTTCCTCCAACACTGCCAAATATGGCTCGCGGCCTGCGCTTGCGACTTTGCGTTTTGGGGCCTTAGGCCTGCGCATCTTGATTAAACTTTCCAATTCTCTTACCGACAGACCTTTCGATATTATTTCCTGTGTAAGCCTGCGTTGCAGGTTTTCATCTTCAACTTCAAGCAACGCCCGAGCGTGCGCAAAAGAAATTCTTTCTTTCTTAAGCTCTTCCTGTATTTCATGCGGAAGCTTGAGCAAACGCAGGGTATTGGCAACAGTAGCCCTCCCCTTACCCATAGCCTCGCTGATCTTTTCTTGCGTCACTTGAAATTTATCTATTAAATGCTGATACGCATGCGCTTCTTCAATTGGGTTTAAATTTTCCCTTTGAATGTTTTCGATTAAGGCGTACTCTAAAGAATCGCGGTCGTCAACATCCTTGACAATTATTGGTATCTCTTTGAGGCCCAAGGAGTTACAAGCGCGCAACCTTCTTTCTCCGGCAATCAACTCATAGGAATCACCTTTACGCCTGACCAAGAGCGGCTGAATTATTCCTTTTTCTTTTATGGATTGGGCCAATTCATCAATATGCTCCTGGACAAATTCTTCGCGCGGCTGAAAAGGATTAGGCTTAATTTGTTCCGGCTGGACATAAATAATCTCGTTCTTAACAATGGCTTCTTTCTCCGGGATTAAAGCAGTAATACCCTTGCCCAAAGCTTTTCTTTCCATTAAGACTCTCCTTCTGGTTTAACCTGACTAGATTCAAAAGGTATTCCTAATATTTCTTGACACAGCTCTTTATATTTTTGGGCGCCTAGAGAATCTTTATCATATAGAAAAATTGGCTTGCCAAAACTTGGAGCTTCGGTAAGACGGATGTTACGCGGAATAACCGTATTGTAAACCCTGCCTTTAAAATGGTTTCGGACTTCCTGAATTACTTCTTTGGTTAGATTGGTCCTAAAATCAGCCATGGTTAAAAGCACGCCCTCGATAGCAAGCCCCGGATTTATATTGTCTTTTACCAGCCGGATAGTATTATTAAGCTGGCTCAACCCCTCTAAGGCGTAATATTCACACTGCACCGGAATTAAAACAGAATCTGCCGCGCATAGACCATTAATTGTAAGGAGCCCCAACGATGGTGGTGAATCAATAATAATAAAATCGAATTCGGATTTGGCTTTTTCCAGTGCCTTTTTTAGACGATATTCCCGGCCAAGAGAACCAACCAGCTCAACTTCTGCGCCAGTAAGATCCAGATTTGATGGTGCGATTAAGAGATTCGGAACTGCGGTAGGTTGAAGCACATCTTTGATATCCAATTCTTCAAGAAGAACATGATACGTGCTTTTCATAACTTTATGCTTATTCACCCCGCTGCCGCTAGTGGCATTTGCTTGAGGATCTAAATCAATAAGCATAACCTTCTTGCCCGCCACAGCAAGAAATACTGCAATATTAATTGCTGAAGTAGTTTTACCTGTGCCACCCTTCTGATTACAGACTGTAATTACCTTACCCATTGATATTCATATAGTTACAAATTGTTCCCCGGGGAACATTTCAAATATTGCATATTTTTATTATCTTAAATTCCCCCAAAAAGTCAAGTATTTATTTTCCACTATGAGCAGATCCACCTTTAACAGAATCCCTGATTACACTTACTCGTACCATAGCTGGTTTTGCTCCGGGCATACCAAAAAGCCCTTTGGCTTCTTCGGTAAGAATTTCGATTTTAACTTTACTCCGCGGCAACTGTAATTGTTGAAGCGCTTTTTTAATAGCCTCTTCAACGTTTTTTCCTTCTATCTCTACGCTCTTTTTAACTGTCATCTTGCCCTATTCATTCGCAACTGGAACACTAGCATCAACACACTATTGGTAAGCCAATATAAAACCAAACCTGAAGGCATCCGGTAAAAGATAATCCCGAAGATAATCGGCATAATTATCAGCATCATCTTTTGTTGTTCAGCCGAAGCTCCGCTAGCTGATGTCGTAGTGAGCCTTTGCTGAAAAAACATCCCCAGCGCCATTATTATAGGCAAAATATTAAATTCGTTACCCAACATTGGCAAAGATACCGGCAAAGCAAATAATCGATCCGGCTCGGATAAATCCTTAATCCAAAGAAATTTTGCGCCTTTTAAGACTACAGAACGCATAAGAGCATTATAAAGGGCAAAAAATATGGGCATTTGCAGTAACAAAGGCAGACATCCCCCAAGAGGATTAACTTTATGCAAACGATAAAGCTCCATAATTTCCTTGTTCATCTTCTGGGGATTATCTTTATACAGCTTTCTTAGTTCTTCTACTTTGGGCTGAATAGCTTGCATCTCTTTCATTGAACGCATTTGTTTAACCGAAAGAGGATACAATATAAAATAAACTAATATACTTAAAACTACTATAGCCCAACCCCAATTGTGAAATAAACTATACAAGAATTCCAAAGCCTGCAAGAGTAATTGTGAAATGAAATCAAATGTGCCATAATATATTATCCCGGCCCAATTAGAATTGATACTGTTAAGCAATTTTAAATCTTGAGGTCCAATATAAACATTAAATAAATGTCCAATCTGACCTTTAGCTGGTATAACAATATTATCACTATATAAGCCAACTTTGGATTCGGAATTGTCCAATCTATCCACAAACGAGCTATAATCCTTTTTAACTGGTTCAGCAATTAGACAAAAATATTGGTCTCTTAAACCAAGAATCTTTGTCTTATCTCCGCGATACTTTTTGGCGACAGATAAATGTAAAGATTTTTCCGGATTGACCACATATATATCTTGATAGCGCGATTGCACGTTGTTCCCTGAGAAATTCAAAACTCCAAGGACCAAAGAAGGTTTGATTGATAAAGCAGAGGGAGACAGGTTTTCAATCGTTATCTGCAACTCCATTAAATAACTGGATTTAGGAAAAATAAAACTTTTGGTAACTCTCTTTGAACTATCTTTCGCGACAAAAACAATTTTCTCAGGTCCACTGCCGGCCTGAACATACTTGAGATTAATATCATCGGAAAAAAGACCCCATTTCAAAGGAAAAACATGGTCCTGAAAACCCTTGAAAACAACTTTATTAATCGCGGCATGGGTTTCATCAAAATATAAATCCATATTATTTCGATCTATCTTAATCAAGGAGGCTTTGGTTTCTGAGGGAAGAGCGGGCTGGTCTGATACTTCTTTGCTGAACTGAACAGCTTCTTTTTGCAGCTCCTTATTTGTTGTAACTGTTTTATTATCAACTGGTTGCATCTTAGAAGTAAATGCGGACCAGCTTATTAAAACCAATAAAGATAGACCGATTGCCAATAGTAAACGTTTTTCCATGAGCTACTCCAGTGGATCATACCCGGATTTTCCGGAAAAGGGATGACAAATCAAAATTCTCTTAAGCCCTTTAATAGATCCTTTAAAAAATCCATATTTAATAATTGCCTGACGGGTGTATTCCGAGCATGTGGGATTAAACCGGCAAGAGGCAGGCAAAAAACCTCTTATACAGGACTGATAGATCTTTATCAGGTTAAGCGAAACCCGGCTTAACATTAAATAGTGAGCCTTTTTCGGCCTTTTTGCCTGCGCCGAGCTATTAATTTACGGCCGTTTTTTGTAGCCATCTTACTACGGAACCCATGACGCTTTTTGCCAACAATATTTGTTGGTGTTTTTAGATTTTTCTTCATCTTCAAGCTCCTTAAACAAGCGTTTCCACTGGCGCATAATGCTTGTTTTACTCCGCGCAGAGCGCGATGCAATTGTTAATTAAGAATGGTTTTTAATTATAGCATAAAAGGGTTTGTCGTCAACCAGTAATTTGAGCTAAAGAACATTGTTATTGACATCTTATCCTTATTTATCCACAATCCCGTCGATAAGCAATTTTTGCAGATACGCGTTTACCGGGGTTTTTGACTGGCTATGTTTGCTAAAGTTTATTTCTCAAATCGGATATTGTGGATTCCCAGGTTATTTTAATTGACGGACCCATAAATTATTGTATAATGGTTGGACGTTATCTATTTTACTTGCAAGGTTTTTAGCCTCTGCTATAATTGGTTGGCCGGAAACCACTGCTGGCAATTACTGTTTGTTTACTAAGAGGGTTTAGAAAAGAATAACGGCTCGATGATTCTAAGAAAATAACTTGTATGTTTTCCACAGAGTTATCCAAGCTGTGTATAAACTGTTAACAAGGTTAATATGGACAGCTCAAACCAACCCTGGAACCTGGCACAAGAAAAAATAAAGGAACGCCTTGGTTCAACTATATTCGAAACCTGGATTTTACCCCTTAAGGCGGTATCCTGCAATCAAAACCATGTTATTTTAGAAGCTCCGGATTCTTTTTTCAGAGACTGGGTAATAAAGAATTACTCCGGCCTTATTGAAGAAATTTTCCTATCGCTGGGCCTGGGGAGAATTCGGGTGGAGATCGGAGTCGCTAGCCCGGCTAATGAAAACGCCCCCCTTGAAACGCCTATTAAGAAACAAATAAACTCTACAAGCGACAATCAATACAGTTTAAATTTAAATAACCGCTATACATTTGAAAATTTTATAATCGGCCCATCCAACAGGCATGCCCACGCCTATTCGCTGGCGGTAGCTGACTCTCTAGCTAAAACCTATAACCCATTATTTATTTACGGGGGAGTAGGGCTGGGAAAAACCCATCTGATCCAGGCGATCTGCCATCAAGCCAAAAATAAATTTGGCTCAAGTATTAAAATAGCTTACTTGCCATCAGAACAATTCACCAACGAACTCATCAACGCAATACAACATCATTCAACCGGATCTTTTAGACAAAAATACCGGAATACCGACGTATTGGTAATTGATGACGTCCATTTTTTTGGCGGCAAAGATTCCACGCAAGAAGAATTTTTTAACACCTTCAACGCCCTATACGACGCACATAAGCAAATAATTCTATCCTCAGACCGGCCGCCAAAGGAAATCGCGGACTTACAGGATAGATTAGTTTCACGTTTTGGATGGGGGCTTACAACTGATATTCAGCCGCCGGATTTAGAAACCCGGGTTGCTATATTAAAGAAAAAAATCGAAAGGGAGCCGGTATCTGTTCCCGACGAAGTTATCTTCTTTATCGCACAATTGATTAAAACCAACATTAGGGAATTAGAAGGCGCTTTAGTAAGAACCATGGCCTATTCCTTGATGGAAGAAAGGCCTATAACCTTGGATTTAACCAAGGAGGTTTTAAAGGACCTCCTAAGAGAACCTAAAAAGTTAATTACCGTGGATTTTATCCAACGCTGTGTCGCTGAAAATTTCGGAATTACCTTGAGTGAGTTAAAAACCAAAAAGAGGAACAAAAATATTGTTTTACCTAGACAGGTTGCTATGTACTTAAGCCGGGAGTTAACCGACCTGTCTCTGCCGGAAATAGGCCAATTTTTTGGAGGTAAGGATCACACCACGGTTTTGCACTCTTATAACAAGATAAAGGATGGGTTAAAAGAAAATCCCTTATTGCAAGAGAAAATTGAAGGGATTGTTCAAGTTATTAAACACTGAATTAAGAGGTTATCCAGTATTAAGTTTTATTGTAACTAGCTAATTTTATTTAAGTTACATGTTTATTAACAAAAACACGGGTATCTTATTACTTCTACTTTTTTAAATATCTATTAAATAATAAATAGTAAGGAGCAAAAAATGAAATTTAAAGTGGCCAAAGATGTTTTATTAAGCGGTATTCAAACAGTGCAAAATGTTATTACAAGCAAAACCACGTTGCCTATCTTATCCAATATTTTAATTGAAACACAACAGGAGAATTTAAGGCTTACAGCTACTGATTTGGATATAGGAATAAGCTGTGTAATACCTGTGGATATTCAGGAGCAGGGAGCAATTACTATTCCGGCTAAAAGGTTTAGCGATATTATTAAGGAATTGCCTATTGATGGGGTTAATGTTACGACTAAAAAAAACAACCAGGTTAACATTGAAACAGAGTTGTGTCAGTTTAAGATTATGGGGTTGGCCCGGGAAGAGTTTCCTAAGTTGCCTGAGTTTAAAGATAAAGAGGTTATAAGGCTGGAGCAGGCTCTATTAAAACAGATGTTGAGCCTGACTTCTTTTGCGGTATCCATCGATGAATCGCGTTATATTTTAAACGGCATTCTTTTTAAGATCAATAAAAACAACCTTGCTTTGGTGGCCACTGACGGTAAGAGGTTGGCTATAATTGAAAAAAAATTAAACTATGTTTCGGAGAAAGATGTTAATATTATTGTTCCTATAAAAACCATACATGAGTTAAATCGCAACCTTAAGGATGATGGCGAGCTATCTTTGATTTTAGGCAATAATCAGGTGTTGTTTGATTTGGGGAATATTGTCGTTATTTCCAGGCTTATCGAGGGGGAGTTCCCGGACTATAAACAGGTTGTTCCTCCCGTTTCTGAAAACAAAGTCCGGGTTGAGAGAGAACAGTTTTTGTTGGCGGTAAAAAGAGCAGCGTTGTTATCGACACCGGACTATCAGGCAGTAAAGCTGGAAATCTTTAAAAATAAATTAGTTGTTTCTAAATCTACACCAGATGTTGGCGAGTCGCGAGAGGAGTTGGGGGTTGCGTATTCGGGTAAAGAGTTAGCCATAGGTTTTAATCCGTCTTATTTAATCGATGTTTTGAAAAACCTGAACGAAGAAGACGTTGATTTGGAATTGACTGATACTGAAAAACCCGGGGTTATTCGGATCAACGGATATGTTTATATTGTTTTGCCTATGCGATTAAGTTAAATGGAGAAGATTAAAGATACGATTGAAGCCGTAATCAGGGATTTGATGGTTAAGAAAAGCGGCGCAAGTGACGAGGGTCCGGAAGACTGGTTAAGAAAGGTCTTGACAAAAAAGGAGTTGGGGCATATAAAGTTTCAATATTTCCGTAAAGGAATTTTGGGGTTAATCACGGATTCTTCGGTTTGGTTATATAGCCTCAATTTGAAAAAAGGGGTTTTATTGAAAAAGCTTCAGCAGTATTCGAAAGATATAAAAGAGATCCGTTTTAGCATTGGAGATTTCAGTTGAGTAAGGAAAAAGCAAATAAAGAAGAAGCAAAAGAAAGCGCTAAGCCCAAAACTTACGACGCTACAAGTATCCAGGTTTTAGAGGGTATTGAAGCGGTAAGAAGAAGGCCGGCCATGTATATTGGCGACACCTCTATTCGCGGCTTGCACCATTTGGTTTATGAAGTGGTGGATAATAGTGTTGATGAAGCCCTGGGCGGTTTTTGCGACACGATAGCGGTAGAGGTCCATAACGATAATAGTGTTACGGTTGCTGATAATGGCCGCGGCATTCCGGTGGATATGCATAAGACCGAGCATAAGCCCGCGGTTGAAGTTGCGCTTACAACTTTACATGCCGGTGGTAAGTTCGATCATCGTTCTTATAAGGTTTCCGGCGGTTTGCACGGCGTAGGCGTTAGTTGTGTCAACGCATTATCCGATTGGCTGGAGGTGGAAGTAAAAAGAGACGGCAAGATCTATCATCAGCGCTATGAACGCGGCAAAACCGTTTCCAAGTTAACGGTTATCGGTAAAAGCACAAATACCGGAACCAAGATTACCTTTAAGCCGGATAAGACCATATTCAGTAAAACCGAATATTCTTAT
>JAQUOO010000008.1 GCA_028717055.1 Candidatus Omnitrophota bacterium
AACGGCATTGGCGAACGCTGCGGAAACGCAGATTTAATCCCGATTATTGCCAACTTAAAATTAAAAATGGGTATCGATTGCATTCCTGACGATAAGCTTAAAGAATTAACCCATGTTTCCCATTTTATAAGCGAAATCAGCAATATGAGGCAGCGCCCGGATCAGCCTTATGTCGGTGAATCCAGTTTCGCCCATAAAGGAGGAATGCATATCAACGCGGTAATGAAAAATTGCCTGACCTATGAACATATTGATCCGGCGCTAGTAGGAAATCACCGCAGAATCCTGGTTTCTGAACTTGCCGGAAAAACCGGGGTGTTGATCCGCGCAAAAGATATTGACCTGGACTTGAACAAGGAGGATCCAAAAACAAAAAAGATTCTCAAGCTTGTGCAAAAACTGGAACACGAAGGATATCACTTCGAAGCAGCCGAAGGATCTTTTGATCTTCTGATGAAACGGGCCTTGAAAAAATACAAGAAATTCTTTGAGTTGGAAGGCTTTCGAGTAGTTATTGAAAAAAAATCGGATAAAGATATAACTACCGAAGCAATTATCAAAATTAAAGTAAAAGGAGTAAAAGAACACACTGCCGCTGAAGGAGACGGCCCGGTAAATGCCCTGGACAACGCTCTGCGTAAAGCCTTAAAGGATTTTTACCCCACGCTCTCCAAAATGCATCTTTCCGATTTTAAGGTTCGCGTGCTGGATGAAAAAGCCGGCACAGCCGCAAAAGTAAGAGTGCTAATCCAATCCCAGGATGAGCTGGAGAGCTGGAATACTATCGGAGTATCAGAGAATATTATTGAAGCCAGCTGGAATGCCCTTGTTGACAGCATCGAGTATAAATTGCTTAAGGATAAACAAAGCTAGAAAGTTATAGGTAAAACGTAATATAAAATGACAAAATTCAAAATTCAAAATAAATCTAAAACTCAAATACCAAAACAGAAGTTTTGTCATTTGGTATTTGTCATTTAAATTTATTTTGGATTTTGAGCTTGAGCATTTGATGTTAACAATTTTACTTTTCTATTTCTTAGTTAGAGTAGATTTTAAGAAAATATGATTGACGATATTCCAAAACAATATAGCCCCAAAGAAACCGAGGATAAGTGGTATAAGTTTTGGGAAGACAACAAGCTATTCTCCGCCAAACCAAACCCCGCGAAAAAACCGTATACCATAGTCATACCTCCACCCAATGTGACTGGCATCTTGCATATGGGACATGCCTTAAACGACACTATCCAGGACATCCTTATCCGCTACCAAAGAATGCAGGGGAAAGAGGCCCTTTGGATGCCCGGGACTGACCATGCAGGAATAGCCACGCAGAATGTAGTTGAGAAATCAATCGCCAAAGAAGGTTTAACACGCCAGGATTTAGGCCGCGATAAATTCATCGAGCGCGTCTGGGCCTGGAAAGAACAATACGGCTCAACTATAATCCGTCAACTTAAAAAATTAGGCGCATCCTGCGACTGGAGCCGCGAGCGTTTTACGATGGATGAAGAATACTCCAAGGCGGTTGTGGAGGTTTTTGTCAGATTATACGAAAAAGGCCTGATCTACCGGGGCAGCTATATAATAAATTGGTGCCCGCGCTGCCAGACTGCCTTATCTGACGAAGAAGCTCCGCATAAAGACCTGCAAGGCAGCCTTTACTATTTGAAATACCCGCTCAAAGATAACCCGAATGAATTCGTAACCGTAGCCACCACCCGGCCGGAAACCATGCTGGGAGATACGGCAGTGGCGGTTAACCCCAAAGATAAACGGTATAAGAACCTAGTCGGCAAAATTTTAATCCTCCCCCTAATTAACCGCGAAATAAAAATTATCGCAGATAATACGGTTGATATGGAATTTGGAACCGGAGCAGTTAAGGTCACCCCGGCCCATGATCCAAATGATTACGCCATGGGTAAAAAACATAACCTTGAATTTATCAATGTTATGCATCCTAACGGGGTCTTGAATCAGAGCGCCGGTGATTACAGCGGGATGGACAGATTTGAAGCCAGAGAAGTAATTTTGGAAGACTTAAAGGAAAGAAAGCTTTTAGAAAAAATCGAACCGCATCATTTATCCGCCGGACACTGCTACCGCTGCCACACCATTATCGAACCATACCTGTCCAAACAGTGGTTTGTGAAAATGAAACCCCTGGCTAAACCCGCGCTGGAAGCGGTTAAAAAAGGAACTATCAAATTTTATCCGAATCGCTGGACCAGGGTTTATCTAAACTGGATGGAGAATATCCAGGACTGGTGTATTTCAAGACAGATCTGGTGGGGCCACCGCCTGCCTGTATATTACTGCCTGAATTGCCAGAAAAAAAATCCCGAAGACGGGGTAATCGTGGCAAAAATAAAACCGGAAAAATGCCCTGAATGCGGTTCTGCCGGAATTTACCAGGATGAAGATGTGCTGGACACCTGGTTTTCTTCCTGGCTTTGGCCATTTGCTACTTTTAAAAATAAAGACGAACTGAAGTATTTTTATCCCACTTCAACCCTGGTTACCGCGCCCGAGATAATCTTCTTTTGGGTAGCCCGGATGGTTATGGCCGGATTTGAATTTATGCAGGAAGCTCCCTTTAAAGATGTTTATATTCACGGGACAGTGCGTGATGTTGAGGGGAAAAAAATGTCCAAATCTCTGGGCAATATCATCGATCCCCTGGAAATAATCAACGAATACGGCACCGATGCTCTGCGTTTCAGCCTTATCTCCATTACAGCCCAAGGCCAGGATGTCTTTTTGTCCAAGGAGAGGTTTGAGCAGGGAAGAAACTTTGCCAATAAAATTTGGAATGCTTCCAGGTTTATTTTAATGAACCTGGAGGCTTCATTGGTAAAAACCGATCTTTGCGTATTCTTTAAAAAAGAAAACCTTAGCCTGGTTAACCGCTGGATATTAAGCAGATTTTACTCTACCCTTAAAGAAGTTGAAGAAAATCTTGAAAATTATCAGTTTAATGAAGCAGCCAATTCACTTTATGCTTTCTTCTGGCATGAATTTTGCGATTGGTACCTGGAGATCATTAAATCCGATATCCGCTCCATGCCTAATCAAATAGTAATGTATAAAATCCTTGAAAAATCTTTAAGGGTTTTGCATCCTTTTATGCCTTTTATTACCGAAGAACTCTGGCACAAACTTCCCAACAACGATAATCCCATTATGATTTCAACCTGGCCGCACATCCAGGAGAATATCATCGATCCAAAGTCCGAGAGAACAATTGAAGAAGTTATAGAAATAATCTCCGCCATAAGAAATATGCGGCTTGAACTTGATATTCCTCCTCAAGAGGAAAATGTGGGCGTTAAAATCGCTGCTTCCGGCAAAACAAAAAGGGTGGTCCTGGAATCGCTCTCCAGCCAAATTAAAAGTTTAGCTAGATTAAATAAGCTGGAGGTTTTAAACGAATACAAGAAGGCTTCCGGCGAATTTACCAGCGTTTTGAAGGATATGCATATAACTATTCCCTTGGCCGGAGTAATTGATATAGAGAAACATAAGGAAAAAATCGAGGCTAGAATAAAAAAGGCTCAAAACGACATTGTTTCAAAAGAAAATATGCTCTCCGATAAGAACTTTTTAAATCGGGCGCCCGCTGAAATCGTGGAAAAAGAGAAGGAGAAATTAAATAATCTAAAGGAAGAGGCGAAAAAACTAAAAGGGGTTAAAGATGGCCTTAGATAAACATTTTCTTTCTGAACGCGCGCCAAAACTCGACCAGGAAAAATTGGATTATATTGTCCGGCATGCTTTAATCGAAGACATTGGCAGAGGAGACATTACCACGCAGCTAACGATTCCTAAAGACAAAACAATCACCGCCCACATCTTGCTTAAAGAAAAGGCGGTTGTCTGCGGGATGGATGTGGCTAAGCATGTTTTCAAAGCAGTTGATTCATCAATCATATTCAAAGGCCTGGTTGAAGACGGCAAAGAAGTCAAACCAATTAAAACTATTGCCCGGATCTCAGGAAAGGCAACCAGCATTTTGAGTTCAGAGAGAGTGGCGCTTAACCTCTTAAGCCTGCTTTCGGGCATAGCGACTAAAACAAAGGAATATGTCGAGCATATCGAGCCTTATAAAGCTAAAATTACCGATACGCGTAAAACTCTTCCGGGTTTAAGAGATTTACAGAAATACGCCGTGCGCGTTGGCGGCGGCCATAACCACCGGATGGGGCTGGATGAAATGATCCTGATTAAAGACAACCATATCAAAGTTACCGAAGGTTATGAAAAATTACCCAGTATTCCCAAAGGATACAAGATCGAAGTGGAAGTGCAGAACCTTGATGAATTCAAGCACGCTTTATATTTTAAACCTGATGTAATCATGCTGGATAATATGAGCCTGGAAGACATGAAAGAAGCGGTGAAAATCAGGAATAATACCGAATTCAAAAGCCATCATCCGCCTACAATGCTGGAAGCCAGCGGAGGAGTTGATTTTAACTCGGTTAGAAAAATCGCTAGCCTCGGTATCGATATTATCTCTATAGGCGAATTGACTAACTCGGTTAAAGGCGTTGACATGAGCCTAGAGGTCGTTTAAATTGCCAGGTTTTAAGCTTGTTGCGAAATTTAATCCTTGCGGCGACCAGCCTGATGCGATAAATAGCCTGACCAAAAATATTCTTTCCGGTAAACAGTTTAACACCCTGTTAGGAGTCACCGGTTCAGGAAAAACTTTTACCCTCGCCAACACAATAGCCAGAGCAAACCTTCCCGTACTCGTCATTTCCCATAACAAAACTCTAGCAGCACAGCTATATTCTGAATTTAAAGAATTTTTTCCTCATAATGCCGTAGAATACTTCGTAAGTTATTACGATTATTATCAACCTGAAGCCTACATTCCTTCAACCGATACTTACATAGAAAAGGATTCCGCAATCAACGACAGGCTTGACCGCCTGCGCCTTTCAGCAACCACCTCTTTAATGAGCCGCAGCGATGTCATTATCGTAGCTTCGGTATCCTGCATTTATAATCTTGGCGATCCCGAGAGCTACAACAATATGCTAGTCTTTCTTGAAACAGGCAGAGAAATCAGCCGCGACGAATTAATTACTAAGTTTATTCAGGTTCAATACGAAAGAAACGATTACGAATTTATCCGGGGGAAATTAAGAGTGAGAGGGGATACCCTGGAAATTTTTCCGTCTTATCAGGAAAAAGCGGTGCGCCTGGAATTAAACGGCGACAAAATCGAAAAAATATCCGAGTTCAACCCTGTTTCAGGAGAAATGATTAATCAACTGGAAAAAATCGCGATTTACCCGGCAAAACATTTTATTATTTCCCAAGATAAAATCGCTGCCAGCCTTAATTCCATAAAAGAAGAACTGGAGAAACAGCTTGAAATCCTAAAATCCCGGAATAAATTACTGGAGGCCCAAAGGCTGGAATCCCGGACCAAATACGACCTGGAAATGTTAAAAGAAATAGGCTATTGCCATGGAATCGAAAATTACTCCCGCCACTTATCAGGCAGGCCCGGCGGTTGCCGCCCCTATTCTTTAATTGATTATTTTCCGGATAAATTTCTTACTATTATCGATGAATCACACGTAACCATACCGCAAATCCGGGGAATGTATGAAGGAGACAAAGCCAGAAAAGAAGTGCTGGTAAAATACGGTTTCCGCTTGCCCTCGTGCCTGGATAACCGCCCTTTGAAATTTGAAGAATTCAATAAATTGATAAAGCAAGTGGTTTTTGTCTCGGCTACACCTAACGAATATGAAATCAAAAAAAGCGAGAACAAACTGGTTCAGCAGGTTATCCGGCCAACCGGTTTAGTTGACCCTGAAATCGTTATCCGTCCATCCGAAAATCAAATGGACGATTTAATCAAAGAAGTAAAAGAGCGGGCTAAACTTAACGAACGCGTGCTTGTTACCACTCTAACTAAACGCACCGCCGAAGATTTGACTGTTTATCTGCAAGAAAAAGGCCTAAAAGTAAAATACCTGCATTCAGAAATCCAAACCATCGAACGCTCAACTATTCTCAGGGACCTAAGAAAGAAAAAATTCGACTGCCTCGTCGGAATAAACCTGTTAAGGGAAGGCCTGGATCTGCCGGAAGTTTCCCTGGTTGCAATTCTGGATGCCGATAAAGAAGGCTTCCTGCGCTCAGCAACCAGTTTAATCCAGGTTTCCGGAAGAGCAGCCCGTAATATAAACGGTAAGGTAATTATGTACGCTGATACGATTACCGGCTCAATGAAAAAGGCAATCGATGAAAGCAACCGCCGCAGAAAAATACAACTGGAATTCAACAAGACAAACAACATCAATCCGCGTTCAATCAAAAAGGCTATTAAAGAAGGAATCGAGGATTTAGCCGAGGCCGAGGAATTTGTGGTTAACCTTACCGGCGAAGCTAAAGATGAATTTGAGTTGCGTAAATATATTTCCGAGCTAGAATATGAAATGGAACTTGCGGCGAGGAACCTGCAGTTTGAAAAAGCCGCGGCAATAAGAGACAGGGTTAAGGAATTAAAATTAATGACAAATACCAAAGCTCAAAATCCAAAATAAATCCCTGCCTACCGGCAAGCAGGCAAATGTCAAATTTCAAATAACCAAACTTTAGTTTTGATATTTGTCATTGGGATTTTGGATTTCATTTGTCATTTGAATTTTGTAATTTGACATTAAATAATATGCTATTAGCCATCGACATAGGCAATACAAATATATCCTTCGCAATATTTAAAGGCGGCAAAATCATTAAAAGCTGGGATATCCCCTTAAAAGAATACCGAGGCATCCGGACGCTTGAAACACCTATAAAGGACGCGCTTATCTGCAGCGTAGTTCCCCAAATAACCCAAAGGGTCTCTAGGGATATAGCGAAGGCAACCGGCGTAAAACCTAAAATAATAGGAAAAGATATCCTTATCCCCCTTAAAAACCTTTATAAAAAACCCGAACAACTTGGCACGGATCGCCTGCTTAATGCCTACGCAGCCAGTCAAATTTATTCTGCTCCGGCAATAATAGTGAGCTGCGGAACAGCCATAACAATAGATGCGGTATCTAAAAATTCAGAATATCTTGGCGGATTTATTATCCCGGGGCTAAACTCTTCGTTATCCGCATTAAACCTGAATACCGCGCTTTTACCCAAAGTTAAATTAGTTCCAGCGACAAAAAATATTGGTAGAAATACACAAGATTGCATTTTAAACGGAGTAGTGTTAGGAAGCGCGTCCGCAATAGATGCCTTAATTGAAGCCATCAGTTTCAAAACAGGAACAAATACCAAAATCATCGGCACTGGAGGAGATATTAATTTAATGAAGAAGTTTTCTAAGCGCGAAATAAAAGTAAACAAAAATCTTATTTTAAATGGTATTTTCTTGCTCTACAAGGGGGAGCTTATAGCTGAAACCAGAGATTGCAGGTATAATTTATTAAAAAAAACTTGACAAAAAAAAAATTTTGTTTATAATTAGCACTCTTAGGAATTAAGTGCTAAAATTAACCAAATCAAAGGAGGGAACTTATGGAAATCAAACCATTAGGGGACCGCATCGTAGTTAAGGCTTTAGAGGCCGAAGCTAAGACTAAAGGTGGAATAGTTCTGCCTGACACAGCAAAAGAGAAGCCTCAAGAGGGTAAAGTGGTTGCCGTAGGAAAAGGCAAGGTTCTGGATAACGGAACTACGCAAGCTCCGGAAGTTAAAGTAGGAGATAAGGTTTTATACGGAAAATATTCCGGCAATGAAATTACCACTAAAGAAGGCGAAGAGTTATTAATTATGCGTGAAGAAGACATATTGGCTGTTATCAAGTAAGCAAGGTAATGACAAATGACAAAATTCAAAGCTCAAAATAAATCTAAAACTCAAATGCCAAAACAGAAGTCTTGTCATTTGGTATTTGTCATTTAAATTTATTTTGGATTTTGAGCTTTAACATTTGGATTTCAAAAAAAGGGAGGATTTTATGAGCAAACAGTTACTCTATCAGGATGAGGCCCGCAGAAAGCTTTTAAGCGGAGTGGAACAGTTGGCCCGCGCAGTCAAGGTCACCCTGGGCCCAAAAGGGCGCAACGTGGTTATCGACAAAAAATTTGGTTCGCCGACTATTACCAAGGATGGCGTAACCGTAGCCAAAGAAATTGACCTGGAAGATCCCTATGAAAATATGGGAGCTCAGATGGTTAAAGAAGTCGCTGAAAAGACTTCGGATATTGCCGGCGACGGAACCACTACAGCCACAGTTTTGGCTGAATCAATCTACCGCGAAGGCTTAAAGAATGTTACAGCCGGAGCAAATCCCATGGCTTTAAAGCGCGGAATTGAAAAAGCCGTAGAAAAAATCGTGGAAGAATTAAGTAAATTAGCCAAGCCTATCAACGCCAGGGAAAAAAAAGAAGTTGCCCAGGTTGCTTCGATTGCCGCTAACGGCGATACAGCCATTGGCGATCAGATAGCTGAAGCCATGGAAAAGGTGGGCAAAGACGGCGTAATCACCGTCGAAGAAGCAAAAACCACTGCCACTACCCTGGAGTTAGTCGAAGGTATGCAGTTTGATCAAGGATATTTATCTCCTTATTTTGTTACCGATGCCGAAAGAATGGAGTGTATTTTAGAAGATACCTATATCCTGATTTTTGAAAAGAAAATATCTACCTTAAAAGACCTCCTTCCTTTGCTGGAAAAAATCGCCCGCAGCGGAAAGCCGCTTTTGATCTTGGCAGAAGAGGTTGAAGGAGAAGCATTGGCAACCTTGGTGGTAAACAACTTAAAAAGAACATTTGTTTCCTGCGCGGTTAAAGCTCCCGGTTACGGCGACAGGCGTAAAGCGATGCTTGAAGATATCGCCATCCTTACCGGCGGTAAAGCCATAACCGAAGATTTAGGAATAAAGCTGGAAAATGTTGATTTGGATGACTTAGGAAAAGCCAAAAAAGTCAAAATTGACAAAGAAAATACCACTATAGTCGAAGGCGCGGGCAAACAAGCGACAGTATCAGCCCGCATTGCCCAGATTAAAAAACAAATTGACGAAACTGATTCTGATTATGATAAAGAAAAACTTCAGGAAAGGTTAGCCAAACTGGCAGGCGGAGTCGCGGTCATCAATGTGGGTGCTGCAACTGAAAGCGAAATGAAAGAGAAAAAGGCCCGCGTTGAAGACGCCCTTCACGCAACCCGCGCCGCAGTAGAAGAAGGAATCATTCCCGGCGGCGGAGTTGCTTTAATCCGCTGTATTCCTGTTTTAGAGAAACTAAAGCTGGAGGATGATGAGAAAATCGGCGTGGAAATTGTAAAACGCGCCCTGGAAGAACCAATCAGGCAGATTACTCAAAATGCCGGTTTGGAAGGTTCAGTAGTAGTTCAAAGGGTCAAACAGGAAAAAATCAACATAGGCTATGATGTTTCCCAGGATGATTACGTTGATATGATTGAGGCAGGCGTAATCGATCCCAAGAAAGTTACTCGTTCGGCCCTACAAAACGCGGCCAGCATAGCTTCGCTTCTTCTAACTACCGAGGCTTTAATTGCTGATAAGCCGGAGAAAGAAGAAAAGATGCCGGGCATGCCAGCAGGCGGTATGGGCGGCATGGGTGGTATGGGTGGCATGGGCGGTTACTAAGCCTAAAAATAAAGAGTAAACACAGGGACGGTTCTATTCTAAGAGCTATTTAGCCTAGAACCGTCCCTTTAATTTTCTCTTGACAAATTGAGCCTAGAGATGTAAAATTTACTATCCTTTCGTAAAAAACTCACCAAAAATGAGTTAAAATATCGTAACTTACTGATAAATAACAAGTTTCAATAATTCCTCGCTCTACTAAAGGATTAATTTCCGACACCGGAACGAGGAGGAAATTGAGGAGAAATCTAAAATGGCAGAGTGGATAGGCATAGGAAGACGCGCTCGCAGATGTTATGGTTTTGACGAAATAGCGCTAGTGCCCGGCGCGCAAACAGTTAACCCCAACGAAGTCGATATTTCCCTTGAAATAGGTGGTAGAAAATTCAAGGTTCCAATTCTGGCGGCGGGTATGGACGGCGTTGTAGACGTAAATTTTGCTATAGAGATGTCGAACCTGGGAGGAATCGCGGTTTTAAACCTTGACGGCGTCCAAACACGTTACGAAAATCCCGAAAAGGTCCTGGCAGAAATTGCCCAGGCAACTCCTCAAAAAGCAACCCAGTTAATCCAATCTTTATACACCTGCCCAATTAATGAAAAATTAATCTCCAAAAGAGTTTCGGAAATAAAAAAGAAAAAGGCTATAGCTGTAGTCAGCTGCATTCCGGCAAATGCCGAGAGATTCTCGAAACTTGCGATTGCAGCCGGCGCGGACATCTTTGTAGTCCAATCAACCGTTACAACCACCAGGCACATAGCCAAAGAATATAAAACTTTAGACCTCTATAAATTCTGCAAATCCACAAAAATACCGGTCATACTCGGTAACTGCGTAACTTATGAAACCACGGTCGAGCTTATGGAAACAGGGGCCTCAGGGCTGCTTATCGGCGTCGGCCCCGGAGCCGCCTGCACAACCAGGGGCGTTTTAGGCATAGGAGTACCCCAGGTAACCGCAACGGTAGACGCAGCCGGCGCGCGCGATTTTTACTACAAGAGAACCGGGAAATACATTCCTATAATTACTGACGGCGGAATGAACCGCGGCGGAGATATCTGTAAGGCTTTTGCCTGCGGAGCGGACGCCGTAATGATAGGTTCAAGCTTTGCCAGAGCCCAAGAAGCTCCGGGCGGTGGCTATCATTGGGGTATGGCTACCTCGCATGTAAACTTGCCTCGCGGAACCCGCATCCAAGTCGGCACAACCGGTTCATTAAAAGAAATCTTATTTGGCCCGGCAAGGGTAGATGACGGATCGCAAAATTTGATGGGAGCGCTTAAAACTTCCATGGGTTCATTGGGCGCCGCTAACTTAAAAGAGATGCACGATGTAGAAATTATAATCGCGCCTTCAATACAGACCGAAGGAAAAATATTCCAGGTTGGCCAAAGGGTAGGTATGGGCAAATAAGCCAGCATGTAGCAGAGAGTAGTTAGTATTTAGGGAAAGGGGAAAATGACGCGTCAGACAATACTTATTCTGGATTTTGGATCACAATATACCCAGTTAATTGCCCGCAGGGTCAGAGAAAATAAAGTTTTTTCCCGGATAATTCCTTACAATACCCCGGCAAAAGAAATAGCCGCAATGGCCCCCAAAGGTTTAATCCTCTCCGGCGGCCCAGCTTCGGTGGTAGATAAAAAAAGCCCTGTTCCGGATAAAGAAATCTTTAAATTGGGCGTGCCGATTTTAGGAATTTGTTATGGAATGCAGGTTATTTCGGAGATGCTCGGCGGCAAAGTCAAACATACCAAAGACCGCGAATACGGTAAAGTCGAATTATTTATCGATGATAACCGGGATTTATTCAGCCATATCCCGGGAAACTTCACTTGTTGGGCCAGCCACGGTGATTTCGCGACCAAAATTCCCGCGGGATTCCACACTAGCGCCCACACAATGAATACGCCGATTGCCGCAATTTCTAATTCCAAAAGGAAAATTTTCGCGGTCCAATTCCACCCCGAAGTAACCCATACTGAAAAAGGAAACCAGATTTTAAGCAATTTTCTTTTTAAGATATGCGGATGCTTAAGCCGCTGGACAATGCAATCCTTTATCAAGGAATCGATTGAAGGCATAAAGAAAACAGTTGGAAAAGATAAAGTTGTTTTAGGGCTAAGCGGGGGCGTAGACTCATCAGTAGCGGCTTTATTGCTGCACAAAGCAATCGGGAAAAACTCCCGCTGTATTTTTATCAATAACGGCCTGCTTAGAAAAGATGAACCTGAACAAGTGAAGAAAGTTTTCCGCGACGTATACCATCTGAATCTGGATTATGTCGACAGGAGCAAAAGATTTCTGGCGCGATTAAAAGGAATTACCGACCCGGAGGAAAAAAGAAAAATAATCGGCGATGAATTCGTTAAAACTTTTGAAGAAGAGGCTGACAAAGTAAAAGGAGTAAAGTTCCTTGCTCAGGGAACATTATATCCGGATGTAATCGAATCCTTTTCTCCAAACGGAGCTCCCAGCCGCAAAATCAAGAGCCACCATAATGTCGGCGGTTTACCCGCGCATATGAAATTAAAGTTAATCGAACCGCTGCGTGAAATATTTAAAGATGAAGTTCGCCTGATTGGCCGGGAATTGGGTTTACCCGATGCGATAATCCAACGCCAGCCTTTTCCTGGACCGGGTTTAGCCATTAGAATTATCGGTGAAGTTACCGAAGAACGCCTGAATATTTTACGCGAAGTCGATAAGCGGGTAGTCGATGAAATCCGGGCAGCCGGCCTTTATGAACAAATATGGCAATCTTTTGCCATACTGCTTCCGATAAAAAGCGTAGGGATTATGGGTGACGAACGCACCTATGAAAACGTTGTGGCGTTACGTTGCGTATCCAGTTTCGATGGAATGACTGCCGATTGGGTTAAGCTCCCCTACGAAATTATGGGGAAAATTTCCAACCGCATAATCAATGAAGTAAAAGGCGTAAACAGGGTTGTATACGATATAAGCTCTAAACCACCAGCTACCATAGAGTGGGAATAGAGTATTTTAAGAATCAGACATTAATACCAAATGACAAAATCCAAAGCTCAAGATAAATTTAAAATTCTAATGATAAATACCAAAACAGAAGTTTTACGGTTTAGTATTTGAATTTATTTTGAATTCTGTGCTTTGGAATTTGGATTTTGAATATGCCGCGTTCCGATTTTGTCCACCTACATTTACACACGCAATTCAGCCTTCTTGACGGCGCCTGCCGCATTCCCGAGTTACTGAACCTGGCCAAACAATACAATATGGATGCTCTGGCTATTACCGACCATGGCAATATGTTCGGAGCGATAGATTTCTACCTGGAAGCTATAAAGAACGGTATCAAGCCGATTATCGGCTGCGAAAGTTATATCGCGCCCAAGAGCCGTTTAGATAAAGAATCCCGGGGGATAGATGAAGCAGCATACCACTTAATACTTTTAGCCCGCGATGAAACCGGGTATCGCAACCTAATGAAGCTGGTTTCTATTGCTTATCTTGAAGGTTTTTACTACCGGCCGAGGATAGATAAAGAAATCCTTAGCCAGTATTCTAAAGGATTAATCGGCCTGACTGCCTGCCTGAAAGGAGAGATTCCTTCATTAATCCAGCAAAAACGTTTTAACGATGCCTTGAAATTAACCGATACCTATCGGAGCATCTTCGAAAAAGATAACTTCTATTTGGAAATCCAGGAAAATTCCATCCCTGATCAGAAAATTGTAAATTCCGGTTTGATTAAAATTGCCAAGGAGCTAAATCTGCCTTTAGCTGCCACAAATGATGTGCATTATCTTTCCCGCGACAGAGCCGCGTCTCACGAAGCGCTTCTCTGCATCCAGACTCAAACCACCCTGGATGATCCCAACCGGATGCGCCTCCAGACCGATGAATTTTATTTCAAATCTCCGCAAGAAATGAAAATACTTTTCAAGGAAACCCCGGAAGCTATTGCCAATACCTGCGAGATAGCTTCCCGCTGCAACCTGGAACTGGATTTCAAGAAAGTACACTTGCCCAAATATGAGCCTCCTGTAGGGGAAACAAAGGAAGAATACCTAAAAGGGCTTTGCGAAGCAGGGCTTAAGGAAAAATACGATAAAATAAACAACGAAGTATTAAACCGCCTTGAACATGAGCTTAAGATTATCAAAGATATGGGGTTCATCAGCTATTTTCTCATTGTCTGGGATTTCATCCATTATGCCAAGAGCAAAGGTATTCCGGTTGGCCCGGGGAGAGGTTCAGCTGCCGGAAGTTTAGTAAGCTATCTCCTCGGAATTACCGACCTTGATCCTTTAAAATACGGGCTTCTTTTTGAGAGATTTTTAAATCCTGAAAGGATGGGGCTGCCGGATATCGATATCGATTTCTGTTATGAAAGAAGGCAGGAGGTCATTGAATACGTCACCAAAAAATACGGGCAGGAAAATGTTGCTCAAATCATCACTTTTGGAACTATGCAGGCGCGCGGAGTTGTGCGCGATGTAGGCAGGGTTATGGGAATGAGTTATTCCGATGTCGACCGGATTGCCAAACTAATCCCTCCGGAACTTGATATGACTCTTAAAAAAGCGCTGGAAAGCGAACCGGAGTTAAATAACCTTTACAAGAATGATCCTGAAGTCACTAAACTCATCACCACGGGCTTGGTCCTGGAAGGTTTAAACCGCCATGCCTCGGTGCATGCTGCCGGAGTTGTAATCGCGGATAAACCTTTGGATAATTACAGCCCGCTCTTTAAGACCAGCGATGACCAGATAACTACCGGCTTTAGCATGGGAATTCTGGAAAAGATAGGCCTGCTTAAGGTTGATTTTCTGGGTTTAAGGACACTCACCGTAATTGACCAAGCTGTGAAAATAATCAAAGAAACGAAGAATATGGATATCCAAATCCAAAAACTTCCTTTGGATGATAAAAATACCTATAAGCTTCTGGCGTCAGCTAACACAATGGGGGTTTTTCAGGTTGAAAGCTCGGGGATGCGCGATTTACTTAAGAAACTGGAGCCTGAGCGTTTTGAAGACTTAATCGCCTTACTCGCATTATACCGCCCGGGCCCGATCGGCTCAGGAATGCTTAATGATTTCATGAAGCGCAAGCACAATCTTATTCCTATTAAATATGAACATCCTAAGCTTGAGCCTGTGCTTAAAGAAACCTACGGCATTATGGTCTATCAGGAGCAAATCATGCAGATTGCTTCCCTGTTAGGAGGATTCAGCCTTGCTCAGGCGGATATTTTACGTAAGGCTATGGGTAAGAAAATCCCCGAGGTTATGGAAAAACAAAGAAGCACATTTTTACACGGTTGCGTTAAAAACGGGATAAAAGAAGCCACTGCGGCAAAAATCTTCGATTTAATTGAATATTTTTCCGGCTATGGCTTCAATAAATCCCATTCAACGGCGTATGCGTTAATTTCTTACCGCACTGCCTATCTAAAAGCTAATTTTCCGGTTGAGTTTATGACGGCGCTACTTACATCTGAACGCGACAACACGGATAAAATTGTCGAATACGTGGCTGAATCCGAGCGCATGGGATTGGAAGTCTTGCCCCCGGATATAAATGAAAGCGATGCTTTGTTTAAAGTAGTGGATGATAAAACAATCCGGTTCGGAATGCTGGCGATAAAAAATGTGGGGGTTGGCGCAGTTGAATCCATTGTGGAAGCCAGAAAATCCGGAAAATTTTCCTCCCTGGAAGATTTATGCCAGAGGATTGATTTACGCTTAACGAACCGGAAAGTTTTGGAAAGCCTGATTAAATGCGGGGCTTTGGATTGTTTTAAAACTGCCCGGGCTAAAATGTTTGCTTCCCTGGATTCAGTCTTGGATACGGCCTCCCGCACCCAAAAAGAAAAAGCCAAGGGGCAACTTTCCTTCTTCGACCAGGGCCTATCAGCGAATGGATTTAAAAAAACTGCAACCGACATGCCTCAAATCCACGAATGGCCGGAATCGCAATTATTGGCTTTTGAAAAAGATATGCTTGGATTTTATGTAAGCGGGCATCCTTTAGCCCGCTATGCCCGGCAATTAAAACGATTTGTCTCGTCTTCAATTAACGATTTACACCAGCATAAGGACGAGGATGAGATAAAAGTCGTCGGGTTGATTTCCAAAGTTAAATACACGATCACCCGGGCCAAACAGGAAAAAATGGCTATATTGAAATTGGAAGACCTGCATGGATCGGTAGAACTGCTGGTTTTCCCGCGGGCATTTCAAAAAGTTTCACGCTACATCCAGCCAAATAGCGTAGTCATGATAAAAGGTATACTGAATTTAAAAGAAGATACGCCCAAAATCATCGTGGATGACCTTTTTCCATTCGATGAAATATATAAACTCATTAGCGCGATGAGCATTAATCTCTCGGGACTGAAAGAGAATGTTTTCGATACGCTGAAAGGATTGCTTGCCGCCTCAAGAGGCAATATCCCCATATACCTTAATCTGGATACGCCGGCAAAATCCAGGGTCCAACTGGTCGTTGGCGAAGGATTATATGTGTCGCCTTCCGAAAAACTGATTAAAGATATCGAGGATCTCTTGGGAGAAAAACGCCTGTCTCTTACCCTGTAATTATCCTGTTTTTGTTAAAATCGGCCTTAAAAAACTTTAGCCTTGACATTGTAACTTTTTGCTGTTATTATATTTAGCAAACAAGGCGCCTATTCAAACAGGCAGGAAGGATAAAAAAATGACCAAAAAGGACATTATTTTAAAGGTCGCTGACGAAACCGGCTTAAAACAGATAGATGTAAAGCTCGTAGTCCAAAAAACCTTTGATTGCATAATTGAAGCGTTAATCAGGGGAGAAAAAATAGAACTGCGCAATTTCGGAGTTTTTAAGATCAAACAAAGAAAAAGCCGCACAGGTAGGAATCCACGCACTAACCAAATCATCCCTGTCCCGCCGAGAAAAGTGGTTGTCTTCAAATCCGGCTTAGAGATGAAACAAAAGGTAAAATAGAGAAAATTTAAAGTAGTTAGTAGACAACAGGCAGCAACCAAGGGTTACCTGCATACTAACCACTAAATACTATCCACTAAAGTCTAAATGTTTAAAAGAGTATCCGGGACAAAGGACATCCTGCCAGAAGAAATATCCGTTTGGCAGCGGCTGGAAGAAATCAGCCGCAATACTTTTTCTCTGTATAACTTCAAAGAGATTCGCCCTCCCTTAATCGAAGAAGCGGCATTATTCAACCGCTCTTTAGGCGAAACTGCTGAAATCGTCCAAAAACAGATGTTTCTAATAGACAATAAAGATGAAACCTACGCGCTTAGGCCGGAGGCAACCGCCTCAATTGTACGCGCCTATATCGAAAATAATCTCGATAAAACAAACGGTTTTGTAAAATTATACTATATCGGCCCGATGTTCAGGCTGGAGCGGCCCCAAAAAGGCAGGTTACGGCAATTTCACCATATAGGTTGCGAGGCAATCGGCTCGCAGGACGCAAACCTTGACGTCGAGATTATCTCTTTAGCCGATAATCTATTGCGCAATTTCTCCATAGAAAACTATAAAATAAGAATTAACAGCCTTGGTTGTGAATCCGATAAAAAGAAACTGGTAGAAATACTGAAAACAAGCCTTGCGGAAAAATTGGAAAACCTTTGCCCTGAATGCACAGCCAGGTTCAAAAACAATCCTTTGCGGATTTTAGATTGCAAAAACGATGCCTGCAAAAGAATTGTTTCCGAAACAAACATTTCCGAAAATTATCTTTGCCAGGGCTGTAAAGAGCATTTTCAAAAAGTCAAAACCGGGCTGGATTTCTTAGGAATAAATTATGAGATCAATCCGCATCTTGTCAGGGGGTTGGATTATTACACGGGAACAGTCTTTGAAATATCGCAAAAGGACTTAGGGGCCCAAGACGCTATCGGCGCAGGAGGACGGTATAACAACTTGACAAGAGAACTGGGCGGTCCGCAGATTGGCGCTATCGGTTTTGCCTTCGGCGTAGAAAGATTAATGCTGGCGCTAAAAGAAAATATCAGGATTCAAGGGGAAAACCCGGTTTATTTGATAACTCTGGGCGAACCCGCAAAATTAGAAGGGTTAAGGATATTGAATGAATTGCGTAAAAATGGGGTTGCCTGCGACACTAATTACGAAGACAAATCTTTAAAGGGAGCTATGCGCAAGGCAAATGATTTGGGAGCACGCATGGTCCTGATTATCGGAGATAACGAAATCGAAAAAGGCACCATCACTTTAAAAGATATGGGGAGCGGCGAACAAAGAGAAGTTAAGGCAGAAAAGCTTATAAACGAATTAATAACAGAAATAAAATAACAAAACTGTTGTTTTGATATTTAACATTTGGGGGGGCATTTGGCATCAACATAATTATTACCATGCTTAGAACACACACTTGCGGAGAATTGACCACCAAAAATCTAGACAATGAAGTTACGTTATGCGGCTGGGTAGCTAGAAGGCGCGATCACGGTAAGCTTATTTTTATCGATATTCGCGACCGGAACGGTTTTACTCAAGTCGTTTTCATTCCTAAAGAATCCGGGGATGCTTATAAGCTCGCCCAGGATTTAAGAGCTGAATTCGTAATTAAGCTTTCCGGCAAGGTAAACAAGCGCCCCCAGGGAACAGTTAACCCTAAATTGAATACGGGAGAAATCGAAATTTTGGCGAAAGGCCTGGAGATTCTAAACCCAAGCGCCAATCCGCCATTCGAAATCATAGACAATCTGGATGTTACCGAAGAGGCCCGGCTTAAATACCGCTATCTTGACTTAAGGCGAAAAAAACCTTTTGATAACCTTCTGTTAAGGAGCAACCTTTATAAAATTATACGTTCCTATCTTGATTCGCAAAAATTCATCGAATGCGAAACGCCTATACTTACAAAATCTACTCCTGAAGGCGCGCGCGATTACCTTGTCCCTTCAAGGCTTAATCCCGGAAAATTCTACGCCCTTCCGCAATCACCGCAATTATTCAAACAGATATTGATGGTCGCCGGAATTGAACGTTATTATCAAATTGCAAAATGTTTCCGCGATGAAGACTTGAGAGCTGACCGCCAACCGGAATTTACCCAATTAGATTTAGAAATGTCCTTTATTGGCGAAGAAGATATCTACAGCCTTATAGAAGAGCTAATGTTCAGGATTTTTAAAGAACTCAAGGGGATAGAATTAAAAATTCCGTTCCCGCGCATCTCGTTCAACGAAGCCCGGGAAAAATACAAAACAGACAAACCGGACTTACGCAAAGACTTCAATTCCGATTTTGCGTTTGCCTGGATAGTGGATTTTCCTTTATTCAAATATAATGAAGAGGAAAAACGCTGGGAAAGCGAACATCATCCTTTTACCGCGCCGGCAGAAACCGACCTGGAGAATCTGGATAAATCTCCGGATAGAGTAAAATCTCGTTCCTACGACTTGGTTCTAAACGGAATGGAACTGGGGTCAGGCTCAATAAGGATTCATAGCCAAACGCTGCAGGAGAAAATATTCAAGATCATCGGTATTGATAAAGAAAACGCCAAGCTTCGTTTCGGTTTTCTTCTGGAAGCTTTTCAATTTGGCGCTCCTCCTCACGGGGGATTCGCATTTGGCATAGACAGGCTGCTAAGCATCTTGAGCAATGAATCAAGCATAAGGGAAGTGATAACCTTTCCCAAGACGAGCGCGGGAGTTTGTCCGTTAACTAGCGCGCCTTCGGATGTAGATGAAAAACAATTAAAGGAATTGAATTTAGCCGTTAAAAAGGAGGTAGTAAAATGAGGGCGAAGAATTTACCTTATTTCATTGTTTTGGCTTCGGTTTTGGCCTTATCGGGTTGTGTTACCCGCACCTATTCCTTGACAAGAGACAGGGTTGATCAAGACTTAAGCGGCGGAAATCACGGCTACATTACCGGGAAAGCCCCAGCCGGAGAAGCATCTCCGCGAAAAACCGAACGGACGGTTCGGGTATTCGAAATCGAGCTTGGGAAAGCTTACAAAGCCAAACAAACAGATACTACGCCTGTCGCGCAACCGCAAAACATGGGAAGCTCTAATGAAATTACCGATAGCTTAGGTTCGATTGAAACCGCTTCCGAGGAACAAAATACCTCTTTTAGCAAGGCCGGCCAGAAATATACCGTAGAAAAAAATGATACCCTGCAAAAAATATCCATGAAATTCTACGGCACGACCAAAAAGTGGACAAAAATCTATAACGCCAATAAAGATGTCTTAAAGGGCCCAAACAGAGTCTACCCCGGGCAAACTCTCAATATACCGGATAGCGGCGACGCAAAACCGGCTACTGAGGCATTAAGCGAACCAAAGGAAAACCTAAAGTAGAAACCAAAAGTAAAAGTATAATGACAAAGGACAAAATTCAAAGCGCAAAATAAATTAAAAACTCCAATGTCAAATGCTTAAAAGTAGACGATTTGACATTTGGTATTTTCATTTAAATTTATTTTGAATTTTGTGCTTTGGAATCTGGCATTAAATGGACAAGATAATCAAACTACAGACTCATCAGGAAGCGCAGGAATTATTCGGGCTTCACGATACCAAAGCCAAGCTTATTGAGAAAGAGTTTAAGATAAAACTGGCTTTGCGCGGAGAGCATCTAAAATTAAGCGGAAGCGCAACAAATATAAAGAAAGCCTCCGGCCTTATCGAGCATATTCTAAATACTTATCGCTTGGGCCAACAAAAGACAGAGGGGTTGGATTTAACCTGCCTAATTTCTAATTTTAAGGCTCCCGGCAAAACAAGCTCTTTAGAGATCCGGGGAAATAACCTAATACACGCTGCCAGCGGCAAACAAATAGGGCCCAAAACTACCGGCCAAAGAGAATATGTAGAAGCGATAAAACAACATGACATCGTTTTCGGCATCGGGCCGGCAGGAACAGGAAAGACGTATTTGGCGATGACCTGCGCGGTCGAAGCCCTTAAGAAACAGGAAGTGCGCAGGATAATACTTACGCGCCCGGCAATTGAGGCAGGCGAATCATTAGGATTCCTTCCCGGAGATATGCAGGAAAAAATATTGCCTTATTTAAGGCCATTATATGACGCCCTCTACGATATGATGGAAGCCGAACGTATCGAAAAATATATTGAAACCGGAATTATTGAAGTAGCCCCTCTAGCCTACATGAGAGGAAGAACCCTCAACGACGCTTTTATAATATTAGACGAAGCGCAAAATTGTACCGCCGAACAAATGAAAATGTTTCTGACGCGCCTGGGCTTTGACTCCAAAGCTGTAATAACCGGAGACATAACCCAAAGCGACTTGCCTAACGGCAAACCGATCGGGCTTTTACAGGCTCAAGATATCTTGAGCTCTACCGAAGGGATTAAATTTGTCCGCTTTAGCGGAGCTGATGTGGTAAGACACGCCCTGGTTCAAAGGATTATCGAAGCATATGACAAAGCCAACCGAAAAGATTAATCTCAAGTCAATTATTTTAGGGGCCTTGGTGCTGATTTTAAGCTATATCGCTCAAATCAACTTAGCCATAGCCATACTCCTAATAGTTTTATACACCTATCTGAAATTGAGAAAATTGAACATAAGGCACTGCAACTTGCCAAACCTCACTTTGTTATACCTTTCAGCCGTTACCAGCGGATATATCCTGATTAAACATAATTTCCCCATATATTACATTCCTTTTTCGATAGTCCCGATGCTAACAACGCTTTTATTCGGTAGCCTGGAGATCTCCTTGCTGATGGCTTTAGCTTCTTCGATCACGCTTGCCTCCTTATCGGGATACCCTTTGCAAGTAACAACCCTTTCTTTAACCAGCGGAATAATCTCCAGCATTCTTGTGCTGGGAGCGCGCAAACGCAATACGCTTATCCGCGCCGGCATCCTGACGGCTGGGTTTCAAGTCCTGACTCTAATCTTCATGGAACACCTGCAAATAATTTCCATCGAAAGACACGTTATTCTCTTTATAAATGGACTAGTTTCAAGCATTATCGTCCTCGGAGTTTTACCGGTTTTTGAATACCTTTTTAATACTGCCACCAATATCAGCCTTTTGGAACTGGCCGATTTTCATCATCCCCTGCTTCAACGCTTAATTCAGGAGGCACCCGGCACCTATCATCACAGTTTAATCGTCGGAAATCTCTCGGAAAACGCCTGCCGGGCGGTAGGAGCAAATGCCTTATTAGCCAGAATCGGCGCTTATTACCATGATATCGGAAAACTTCAGAAACCGGAATACTTCAGCGAAAATCAAGCTGCCATAAAAAATAAACACGGAGATCTGGCTCCAACAATGAGCAAGCTGGTAATAATGAACCACGTTAAAGAAGGAGTGGAACTGGCTAAAAAATACAGGCTCAGCCCTCCCTTAACCGACTTTATCCGGCAACATCATGGAAATAGCCTGGTTTATTACTTTTACCTTCGGGCGCTGGAAGAAACAGAGGAGAACCAAGGCGTAGAAGAAGAAGGATTCCGTTATCCCGGGCCAAAACCAAACACCAAAGAAACCGCCATAGTGCTACTGGCGGATTCAGTGGAAGCGGCTGCCCGTTCGCTAAAAGAACCTAATCCCGGGAAAATCGGGGAATTGGTGCATAAAATTATCAATAACAAATTTATCGACGGCCAACTTGATGAATGCGAGTTAACCCTTAAAGACCTTGAGAAAATCTCGGCGGTCTTTATCCGGCTGCTCTGTGGAATACACCACAGCCGGACAAGCTACCCTGAAAGTGAACGGATTGAAAATAACCATAAGAAACCTTCAAAAGAAAATTCCCATCTTTCCGGCGAAAATAAAAAAGACTATCCTTAAAACCTTCAAAAACGAAGGCATAAAAGAAGGCGAAATAACTGTCTCGTTTGTAAGCGATAGCTTAATCTCAAAGCTTAATCTTGAATACTTGAATAAAAACAGAGCTACTGACGTTTTAGCTTTTAATTTAACAGATAACCGGAAAACAATAATTGCCGATATAATTATATCGGCCGAAACCGCTATGCGAAATTCCAAGCTTTACCAAACTACTCTGCCCTACGAGTTAAACCTATACTCCGTCCACGGATGCCTGCATTTATTAGGCTACAATGACGACAACCCGAAAAATGCGAAAATAATGCGCAAAAAAGAAGCTGAATATGCCAATCCATAAAACCGAAGCAATAATTATAAGAAGAATGGACTTCCGCGAAACCTCTCTTATCGCGGACTTTTACACCC
>JAQUOO010000009.1 GCA_028717055.1 Candidatus Omnitrophota bacterium
AGAATTCATTCCGGAAGCGGTTGTCGTAATCCCGTTAATCGTGATAAGTTCAAGCCCGGCTGCGACGATATCGTCATAACCGCCATGATTGTCTGCAACGGCGCCGGCGATATTCAGGGTAACGGTATTCCCCGGAGCTTTAACAGACTGCTCAAGGATTAAATCATTCCCTGATTCTTTGGTACTTATAGCGATATTCCCGCCGTTATTCGTTACTCCAACCGTCCCATCTACGGTTGTAATTGTCAAATCGCCGGTATTGAGTATGTCGATTACGCCTGATCCGGAGTTATAGGCTGCGAATTTATTCACCTCGGTTTCCAAGGTAACCGGCCAGCTCATATTGGTCTTTGTGCCGTTTACGGCAAGAAGCTTTAATTCATCCGCAACGACATCGTCATAACCGTTATGATCATCATAAACAGCGCCGTTGATATCCAAAGTTACCCTCTTTCCAGAGGCCTTAACAGACTGCTCAAGGATTAGATTATTCCCTGATTCTTTAGTAGCAAGGATAACATTACCGTTGTCATTGGTTACGCCCGAGGTTGAGCCGACAGTAGTTACAGTTAGAGTGCCGGTATTAAGTATATCGATAGTTCCTAAGCCGGAGTTATAGGCTGCAAGTTTGCCTACCTGGGTTTCCAAGGTAGAATTCATTCCGGAAGCGGTTGTCGTAATCCCGTTAATCGTGATAAGTTCAAGCCCGGCTGCGACGATATCGTCATAACCGCCATGATTGTCTGCAACGGCGCCGGCGATATTCAGGGTAACGGTACCGCTGGCGGTTATATTATCAACCAGGATAAGGTCGGAATGGGTAGTAATCTTTACGTCACCGCCCAAATTACTGATGCCGTTTCCAGATATAGTCAAATTACCGGTATTATCGATTTCGATATTCCCGACACTAGAATTTATAGCCTGAAGGTAGGCAACCGCTGTTTTAAGAGGACACCCTGAACCAATACCATTGACTGCGGAAAGAATAAGACTATTGGCGGTGATATCAACTTGATTATTAGTACTAGTAATGGCTCCTTCAGAACTAAGGGTTACTTTACCGGTAGCAGTAAGCCCGCCAGTTACGCTTGCAGTTTCGCTAATAGCAGCCGGTGTGGTTTCATTTATATAGGAAGCCTTTATCCAATCTGCGCTACGGGTAGCATTAGATATGGAAACCTCATCTATTGCGCCGTCAAAACTTACCTTATAGTTATCGGTCATTTCTCCGATTGCAAGGTCAGCTATCTGCGTGGCATTTTTAGCGCTACCCTTGGTCCATGAGTATGATGCCAGTAATTGACCGTTACGGTAAGCGCTTAGACCGGAAGAATCAACTGTAACTGTTAGATAAACCCAATTTGTTGAAGCAGCGCCCAATAACGTAGAAGACGGATACACATAATTCTGGGAATCACCAAAGTAATAAAATTGATAATACCCTCTATGAGAATCAAAAGTCCATCCATTCGCGGCGCTAGCCGGATAGTCACCCAAAAATGCTATCCAAGTTCCCTGATCAAGAATATCTGCCTTAACCCAAAGTGAAATAGTCAAAGGCAGTTCGTTAAAACTACTGTTATTCGCAATGACTATCTTATTGTTAAGGACTCCACCATAGCTACTGGCATCACCTATCGTTCCAGTAACGGTAGTTACGCCCCCTACATTTTTGCCGTCATTGTCGTTTGATGTAGAATCAGAATAATCACCGTCCATATGCTGTACCATAACATAATTGGCGCTCCATACATCAGAAGGATTGTTAAAGGCATCGGCAGGCAAAGCGGAATTATTATCATAATACATATAGAAAGTGGTATCCGAAGAATGGCTTAAGGTAGGTAATTTTACCCAGACATAAGCTACTCCATCAGTAATTGACCACTTTTCCACTTCATACGATAACGCGTATCCCTGGCTGTCTACAAAACGGATATTACTGTTTGAAAGATCAAAATCAGCACTAGTTAATTTAACTAAAACAGGAAAATCGGAAAGGTCGGAGGTTATGCCTAAAGAAACATAACTAATTGTAAAAGTGCCCTTATGCCCCCAGGTAGTAGCAATAGTAAGTAAGTTTTGGGCGGTAATCTGAAGATCTTTCGCAGATTGGATAGCCCTTACCGTTACATTAACGCCGCTTATGCTGATATCCCCTGCGGTAGAACTAGTAGTCTTTATTAAACCGAACTCCTGGTAAAAATCTCCTACACCATCATTGTTATTATCTGCTATAAAAGTAAGGCTTCCGTCATTAACGGTTAAATCGCCTCTAACGGTAAGATTATTAACTGCGGTAAAGGTGGTATTAATATTATAAATGCCACCTGTTACTACCAAATCATCGGGGTCAAGTATTGCGGTTCCAGTTTTATACCCCGGAGGAGCCCGGCCGGATAATATACCAAAGAATCCCAATTGTTTATATGCACTAACCTCGATAAAACCGGCATCCCCGGCGCCTGAGCCTGCCGAAACATCAATTATAGCGTTTTTATTTACTGTCGTATTGCCACCGGTTGAATTTACAGTAACTCTGCCTCCGGTGCCAACAATACCTAAAGCCCGGGCTTCAACTGAACTGCCTTCATCTAAAACAGTGGATGTCTCGGAAATAATGCTGACTTCTCCTGCTGTGCCGCCTTCAAGGGCGTTAGCAGAAATTAAACCCTGCTGTAAAATAGTGCCTGCCTGGATATTCATCAAGCCGCCATTAGGCAAGCCATCTACGCCATCAGCTGATATCTTACCTTTATTAATAAAATCAGTTCCGGATACAGTTATACTAATCTTTCCGGCTTGTAATGTTCCGCTGTTTATTGCGGGCGCGCCTTCGGCAACCAATTCAATTACGCCATTGTGGTTTTCTACGCTGGTCGCCTGGATTACACCGGTGTTATTTACGGCATAATCAAAAACCTTATTCAATACCTTGGCAGTCAGGATTACCTTGCCGCCATTTGCGGTGATAGAACCGGCATTCTTAACCGCGCTATCAAATCTATTGCCGTTAGAATCAAGGACTATATCTTTTACCGCTTCATCAACCACTACGGATATGTCTGCCGCGTCATCCAGGGCTAAAGTCATCTTGGTGCCGCTGGCTAAAACTACCGTGCCCAGGCTGGCTTCTACGGAAATATTGCCGAGGTTCTGCACTGCTTGCGACAGAAGAATGACATAACCGCCATTACGGATATGGATATTGCCGCGGTTGACAATGAAAGAATTCGCGCCGTCTTGAAAAAATTTATACTTTCCGCTTAAGAAATCGGCGTTGGTAATGTTTAAAGTAGAGGCAAGAAAACCCGCCGCATTGATATTGGCGGTTGAAGCGATATTGATACCGTTAGCATTAATCAAATAGATGATGCCGTTGGCAGTGAGCGTTCCGGCAATATCCGAAACGCTTGCGCCGGTAACGCGGTTTAACGCGGCCGAGGTAACGCTATTCTGAATGAAATTAACTGCTTCGTTTGCGGCAATACTAAAGCTGGAGTAATCGATAACGACTTTATCGGTAGCGGCGGTAATAGTAAGCGCGGTATTGTCGCTGGAATATTCAATGGTAGCGCTGCCTTGGGTAACTTTCGCGCCTTGCGGAAGGGCATATAAAAAATTAGGGCAGCATAATAACGCTGCTGCGATTATCGCCGTCCCAAACGCAAAAATATTTTTGTTACGTAACGCCATTGCGGAACTTTCCGGTTTAATTCGTAGGTTATTGGAATTGCTGAGGTTCTACTTCTATTAAAATACAAACTTAGGGAAGTATGCCATATAATTTTGCCCTTGTCAAGTTTTTCAGCCAATTTTTTGTTAAAAATCCTTGGTAACCTGGGCCCAGGTCCGGGCGCCGTTACCGTCCGACGGCATTTTACCCAAAGGCCAGGCTACTTCGACCCTCACGGAAAGGCTCTTGGGAAGATTAAACCGCACTCCACAGCCCGCGGAACTCAAAGATTTATTCTTATCCTGGGTATCGGTAGGCCTTTTCAAATGCACCCTGCCCCAATCATAAAAAGTAACTATTCTCAAGGCATCATAGATTTTAACTTTACTAAAGGGAACATTTATATCTTTGGGCAGTAAATACAAAGGGCAGGACCATTCAAAGGTCGTGGTATACCCCTGATCGCCCACTGCCTCTGCCGAAGGATAACCGCGAACATTGGTAATGCCGCCTAACTGGAATTGCTCGGTTGAAGGTAAAATATAGGGGCTTAACTGAACCTGACTCTTCCACAAAAGGGTCGAGGAAAAAGGCATCCTCTGCAGCCTTAAAAGATTAATCCCGTTTTTGACAAACTTGCCCCCTGCCCCGGAAGTGCTGGCATTGCTGTCCTTTGCTTTTAACCCGCCCATAATATTCGGTATGCCGCAATCCAACTCATAAGTGAATATGGTCCGGCCGAACGTATCGGACAAATCCATATCAAAACCGGCCTTGGCAATACGCAGCCTGTCTTTACTGGTAAGCGCATTCTCCTGGTAATTGTTAACGTCTTTATAATCGAATCCTAAATTGAGATTCATATCAAAATTCTCGGTATCTATCAGGTTCTGGTTGGCGAATAAACCGTAAAGCTTGCTCCTGCCGTGGACATCGGAATCTTTATACTCTTTACCCAACTTTACCCTGCTTAAAGTGGCGTAAGCTCCCGCTTCCAAAGTGTTATTCACCGGAACGGCATAACGCAGGCTGTTTAAATAGTAGGTTCCAGCCTCGGCCACCTGATATTGATAGCTCAATTTATCGTCAAAACCCAAAAGGTTATTATCTGTAAAACGGGCTGAATACCTGTTTCCGTATATATAACGGGAGCCGAAATTATCATAGTCAAAACCAACGTGTATGGGCAGGTTATCTTTTACCTCCAGAGTTAAATCCGTAGTGCCGGGCTCTTTACCCGGGGCAAGCACGGTTTTGCAAAATCTGTCTGGAGCCTCGTTTATTTTAATCAAATCTTTCCTTAATATATTGTAATTAAACGGCGCGCCTTTTTTCAGGGTAATTTTACTCTTAAGCAGCCTTGAACTGAAATAGCGGTTACCCCTTACATCTATACTCCCCATCATCCCTTCTAAAACCCGGATCTCTACAACGCCCTCTGCTCCTATTTTCTGGGGAGGCAGGTAAGCGCGCGAAGTAATATAACCATCCTGCCGGTAAATATCGGTAATCATATCCGCCGCTTTTTGCAATTCTTTGATGGTAATTGTCTGATTTTTCAAAGGCTTGGTTATGGCTTCGATTTCTTTAGCGGATATCAGGGTGACTCCGGTAACATTGATTTTCCTGGGGGTTATTTTTTCCAAGGAATCGATTTTTGCTTGAGGAGGGTTCAATTCCGGCGGAGCCTCAGGAGCTTTTCTTTTAGCTTCTACCCTGCTTCTAAGCTCTGCATTCCGGTCTTCCAAACTTGTTTTTCTTTCTTCGGCGCTTAATTCTGCGGTAGGCGAAGGAGCAGCGAAAGAGAAACTCTTAAGAGAAAATAAAAAAAGGCCCGTGAATATTAAAGCGGGTATCCTGTCTCTATGCATATAAAACTCTCCTTATTTAATATTTTACTCTTTGGCTTCAATTACAAGCCTATAGCCTTCTATCCGATAAGATACCTGCGGAAGCGCCTGATGAGGTTTTTTCCGGTAAAGTTCTTTGAGCGAATCGATAAGCTGCTGTATATCTTTGGAAGTAAGCCAATGCCTGAAATAAGGCTCAATCAGGGAGTTGACTTCGCCGCTGTCAAGAAGAGTAACTCCTTTTACAACAATATTCTCAATATACGCCTTCTGCCCTTTTTCTATCTTTTCTTCCAACCGGCCGTATTCTTCCAAATCCTCAAGGCTCTTTTGGACTTGCCCAACTGCCTGCTGGGAAGAAGGCTGCCCGGCAAAAGCAGGATTTAACGCAGCGGCCACAACAATCGAAACAAGACAGTGTATTATGCAGGTAAGCGCCTTTGCCATCTCTTATCCGCTCTATATTATTTATTTTAGCCTGTTCTTTAGCGCCGTTGCGATAATTTCCAGAGGAACATCTTTTACAACCCTAACCTTACCTAACCCCGCGGCTAAAACCAGCCTGTTTCTTGAACCGATAAATTTCTTATCCCGGTAAAATGCTTTTATAATCTTTTTAAGCGTCAAGCCCTCTATTTGAGTAGGAAGCCCGCATTTCTTAATGACATTATCTACTCTAGTATTGAGGCTATTATTTATAAAACCTAAATCCCGGCTTATCTCCAAAGCTGCCAGCATCCCCAAGGCCACTGCTTCGCCATGGGTATATTTAAAACCTGAAGCAGTTTCTATGGCATGTCCGGCGGTGTGGCCGAAATTTAAAATTATCCGCAGCCCCTTCTCTTCCCGCTCATCGCGCTGGACTATATCCGCCTTGATTTTACTTGAAGCGCTGACTACGCGCTCAAGCGCCCCTCTCTTAACCTTAAGAACATCCTTCCAATTTTTTTCTAAATAGGCAAAGAGCGAAGCATCTTTTATTACTCCGTATTTTATTATCTCGGCCAAGCCGGCGCGTAATTGCCTTAGAGGAAGAGTCTTAAGCAAATCCACGTCACTAAGGACAAGGCGCGGCTGGTAAAACGCTCCAATCAGGTTCTTCCCCTCTTTTAAATCCACCGCGGTTTTCCCGCCGATGGCAGAATCCACTTGAGCCAGTAAAGTGGTTGGTATCTGTATGTAAGGGATACCGCGTTTATAAATAGAGGCGGCCAGGCCGCTCAAGTCTCCGACAACTCCACCGCCTAGAGCAATGATAAAAGTGCGCTTTTTAAGGTCGAACCTGGCCAAATCATTTATTACAGAAGCCAATGTAGAAATGGATTTGCTTCTTTCCGTATCCGGAATGGCTTTAACCTTAAAGCTTAACCCGCCTCTCTGCAATTCTTTGGACAAACGGGAAAAACAGGCCTTTTTCACCAGCGGATTAGTAATTATATAAGCGCTATTCCCCAAATTCAATTTCCCAACATATTCAGTCAACCGGGAAAGCGCGCCTGAACCTATCACTATATCGTAGGAACGTTTATCAAGTTTCACCCTAATAGTGCGCATATTAAACTCCCAGAAGCCGCAAAATCAATTCAACTAGCGGCCAGACAAGCCAGTTTAAAGCTCCCAGCCAAATCAAAGCCAGCAATATAATGAAAGAATACGTTTCAATCTCGGCGTAACTGGAAGCTAACGGTTCAGGAAGCAACCCCATTAATATGCGCGAACCATCCAAGGGAGGGATAGGGATAAGATTAAAAACACCAAGGACCACATTGATAGCGATTAAATTAATAATCAAAGAAACTGCCATAAGAGGCAAAGGAATAACCCTTATTACTGCGGCAAGGATTACCGCGAAAACAAGATTCACTGCCGGGCCGCTTGCTCCAATCAAAACCATGTCTCTTTTAGGGTTCTTCAGCGCCCAGTAATTGACCGGCACCGGCTTGGCGGCGCCAAAAACAAATCTGCCCCCGGAGCTGACAAAAAGAAGCAACGGTAAAATGAAGGTCCAAAACAGGTCTATATGGGCCAGAGGATTAAGGGTCAACCTTCCGGAATATTTTGCGGTGGGGTCGCCCAATTTAAAAGCGACCCATCCATGGGCAAATTCATGGACGGTCATAGCGATAACCAAAAGGCCGAAAGACAGGCCAAAAGCCAAAAGTAAACTTATCAACTCACAACCTCAATTATCTTCACTTCGATCACGGGAGGCTTTTCCTGGGGAGCGCTGATTATTTTACCAACCAACTTTACTTTTCTGTAGTTAAGGGCATTCAGGCTCGCGCGGTTACCCTTCAATAAAAACACCTTATTGTCCGAGGTAATAAATTTATGGGTGGCTTTGCGGAAAAATACCATTCCATAAGGCTCAACCTTGCCCGTAAAGACGGCTAACCCTTCGGGGTTGCCGGAAACACCCTCCGGCTCTTTAAGCGCGGGGGTTTCTTGCGCAGGCTTTACTGCCACGACAACCTTATTCACAAACTTTTTATAAACCCAGCCGAAACTATTCTGGATGGGTTCGATTTTATACCAATCTCCCGCCTCTGAAATTACGTTAACCACTTCTGCCTTATCGGCTATGCCGACAATAGGAGCGCTTTCGCTGGGCTTTAAACGAATATTAACGCGGTCCCCCAAAAGCTTGGCGGATAAACACCTGGGAGCCGTTTCCGGAACTGCCGCCGGAGCGGCGGCGGCAAGCGCCTCGGTTGATTTTATGCAGGCAACCAGGCTCTTTTTGATATAGACGGGGATTTTCCGGGGGAGCCTGACCTTATACCAGCCATACATCTCCAGGACCACTTCCACCTGCTCCCCTTTATCCAAAGTGGCTATTACAATAGAATTGACATTCGCGTCATTGCGCAAATTTATGCCCTTGGCATTAATCTCGCCGGTAAACGGCGCTTTATCTTCGGCGTAAACCAAACCGAAAAATAAAACCAGGGCAACCGGCGCAAAAATGACGGACTTCCAGGAATTTCTTGAACGCATAGGTTATTTCGCCTTACCTGCCTGTTTGGAAGGAGCTTCCTTGCCGGCGGCTGCCGGAGCTGCTCCCGCTTCTGCGGCCGCGGCAGTTTCCGTTTTCTCGGCTTTTTCTTTCTTAATCTTAATCCTTACGGTCTTTATTTTCGGAAGGCCGTAGACCCTGTCCCCTTCTTTCCATTCACCTTTATCGAGCATTGTCCTGATGCGCTCCGTCCGCTTTAATACTGATCTTTGTTTCTTGTCCTTTTCCGATATTGCCAATGATGGATGTATCGACATTTTTTACAACCTCCTTATTTGACAGCTGCCATAACGCTTGTTTAATTCATTAAGTAAACCTGACGCGCTTTCTTTGCTGGAAAAATTTCCGGCGCACAAGATAAAATAACCGTTTTTGCTAAACAACATCGCGTTGAGCCCCCGCTTTTTGATAAACTCCGCTTCCTTAAGGGCATTTGCCCTGGCCTTAAAACTGCCCACCTGGATAGTAAAAGGCCCTTGCTGTATAACCGGATTGGCTGCCTGTTTAACCATTACCTCGTTTTTAGGCGCCGGAGGAGGAATAGGCTGGCTGCTTTGCGCCTTCGACATAATCAGGGCCCTGGCTTGATCCAGTATAATGCTCTTGCCTTTTTCCACGCCTAAAGAAAAAGCCGTAATTCCGGTAACCAAAATCGCCAGGATAATCAGTATCGTTTTTTCGTAGCTCCAGATGCGCGTCAAAAACGGATTACTCTGGCTGGCCCCGGAATCCCGGGGTTGGCTGCCTTGAGAAAATAATTCCAATTGAGAATTGCCTTGCTTTTCCATGGAATAATTTACTTCCTGCCTTTATCCTGCTTTAGGTAAACCTTGGTGTTAATCTTCTTGATTATTTTTAAGAATGCATCCACGACCCGGGGATCGAACTGCGTCCCGCTTTTCTTCTTAATCTCCCTTATCGCGGAATTGATATCTTTTCTTTCACGGTAGGGGCGGCCGTAAACCATAGCCTCAAAAGCATCGGCAACCGCCATAATGCGCGCGCCTTCGGGAATCTGCCCTTTCTTCAATCTGGAAGGGTATCCGGTGCCGTCATATTTCTCATGATGATGCATTATAATCGGTATTACCGGCCTTAACACTTGCAACGGGCGCAATATCTGAGCGCCCTTGACAGGATGCTTCTTGATAATATTGAACTCCGCGGCCGTAAGCTTGGTAGTTTTGGTAAGTATCTCCGGAGGAATATCAACCTTACCGGTATCATGCAGGAGGCTGGCGTATTTTAAACTCTGAAGCTGCTTTTCATCCAAACGCATCTGATGGCCGATAGCGGTAACCAGCCGGCTAAAATACGGCGAATGCGTGTATTCCTGGGGAACACGGGTATCCAGCAGGGTAACCAGCGACTTTATGCTTCCAAAAACTATCTTTTGCTGCTCCTCATAAAGTTGAAGGTTCCTTATGCCGATTATCGCCTGTTCAATCAAAGTCATCAATGTTTCCCGGTCGCCTCCCTCAAAAGGATGCGCGCTTCTTTTGCGCCTCAAGATAACAATGCCGATCAAGTCATCGGAAATCAAAGGCGCGGCCATAAAATTATCCCGGATCATAACGGAACTGTTCCGGATTATCTGCTTCTCTATCCTGTTGACTATTTTTGCCCTCTGGTCGGTGCAGAATTTGTTTTTACCGCTGACGAAACATTTTAGAACAGAATACCCTTTCGTGGCGTCGAGCATCGTAATCTGGCAGTAATCGGCGCTCAATATCTGGCTGATGAGCCGGCACAGCCGCGGTATAAGGTCAGACAATTCATAAGTGGAATTGACCAGCCGGTAAATGCTATGGATGGTAGAAATCAGGTTTTTATACCTTTTCGTAGGGGTCAAATAATTTTTTGTATTCATTTAGCGCATACCTGTCAGTCATGCCGGCGATATAGTCGCAAACCGTTCTCTTGACGCCATCGCGGCCGATCCGGTTTTGAATTTTTTCAGGAAGCTGTTTCGGGTTGGCTACGTAAACCCTGAATAATTCCTGTATAAAACGCTTGGCTTTTATACTCATCCGCACCACGCGGTAATGGTTATAGAGCTTGTCCATCAGGAAAGCGCGCAGCGGTATCCTTAATTTTAGCATATCCGGGCTGAAAGTTACAATCTTTTTCTTTATTTTCTTGGCATCTTTATATGACTTGAGCCCGGCCTTTTGGATATTGCTCTCGGTCTCCCGGATTAAATCTGTAACCTGCAAGTCAATCAGGGAACGGATAATAAGATACCTCTTTTTTTCCGGCGAAATACCGGAATATTTTTCAGCGATACCCCGGTTAAGGCTCTTCCAGATAGGCAATCCCTCCAAATCTGCCTCTTTAATTAACCCTGATGCCAAACCGTCATCAAGGTCATGATTATCATAGGCAATCTCATCGGCAATATCCACTACCTGTGTTTCCAGCGTCGGCGATTCTTCGGGAGCCAGGCCTTTTAGCCTTGAACTCACATCAAAAGCCGTTGAATGCTTGGCTATACCCTCCCTTACTTCCCAGGTCAAATTCAATCCGGGAAAATCCGGGTATTTTTCCTCAAGGCAATCCACTACCCTTAAACCATGAGTATTATGGTTGAATCCGCCGTGTTTAGACATTAATTCATTTAAAGCGTCCTCTCCGGAATGGCCAAACGCGGTATGCCCCAAATCATGAGCCAGAGCAATCGCCTCGGTCAAATCGATATTCAAACGAAGGACGCCGGCAATGGTCCGGGCAATCTGGGATACTTCGATAGTATGGGTAAGCCGGGTCCGGTAATCATCTCCCTCATGATTTACGAAAACTTGCGTTTTGTATTCAAGCCTTCTAAAAGCTGCGGAATGCACGATCCTATCCCGGTCACGCTGGTAAGCTGACCTGTAAGGATGCTCCTTCTCGGGATGGACTCTTCCCTTACTCTGCCCGCTTTTCATTGCGTAAGGGGCTAAGGCCTCGCGTTGAGTATCGTTAAGCTGTTTTTGCTTGAGCATTTTTTAACAATTTAGCCAATTCATCCAACGACTGGGAAATAATCTTCGTGCCGGCAAGGGAGGGCATAAAATTGGTATCCCCTATCCAGCGCGGGACTATATGTATATGCAGGTGCCCGGTGATTCCGGCTCCGGCGCTGCGGGACAAATTTACGCCTAGATTAAACCCTTGCGGTTTCAGGACCTTTTCCAGAAGTTTCTTGGCTCTTTTAACCGCGCTAAACAAACCCGCCGCTTCTTCCCGAGTCAGGTCTTCCAGCCTGCTTAAATGCCGGACAGGAGAAACCAGCATATGCCCGTTATTATACGGAAAGATATTCAGCATCGCGATTGCTTGCGGCGTTCTAAAAATCACGTAATCACCCGCGTGTTTGCGCCCGGCCTTGCAAAATATGCAGCCTTTTTGTTTCTTGCTGCTGATATACTTGACTCTCCACGGCGCCCAAAGTCTATCCATATTATATGTTCACTATTCTTGATTGTATCTTATCGTTTATCTCGATTACCCCGTAGGTATTGCATTCAACGCAAGACTTATCCGTCGCGCTTCCGGGGTTAAAAAAAAGCGCTCCGTTGCGCTTTTCGTTAAACACCTGATGGGTATGCCCGAAAATAACCACATCCAATTTATCGTTTTTAAACTCCGAATCGAGAAGCTCGAATATTCTATTCGGCGCGCCAAAACCGTGGAAAAGCCCGATTTTAAAATTTCCGGCTTTGAATATATCTTTCTGCGGCAGGGCTTTCTTTATCTCTTCGGGATCCATGTTCCCGCAAACCGCTCTTAAGCACTTGGAGATAGATTTTAACCCGTTAAGAAAATCCAGGCTGACCATATCCCCGGCATGGATGACCATATCCGCGTTCTTGATCTCTTCGATTAATTTTTCCGGCAAGGCTTTGGCCCTGTCCGGTATATGCGTATCGGAAATTACAACAATCTTGAGTTTGTTCATTCTTCTGCGTTACGCGATAACTCTGGGTTTGGAATAAAAATCCAGTATCTGATTCAGGCTGTTTATGTCCCAAGTCCAGATTTTTTCTTCCAGCGCCCTTAGCCGCGTGTTCACATCGATATCTTTTAGCGTTACGATTACTTTTCTCTGAAGCTTGTGCCGGTATCTCCGGCATTCCCGGGAGAAATCGACTACATCATCCTCGGTAAGCGAATCCTGTTTTACCGCTACAATCCAGAGGCTGTCGGTCGAACGGCCGATTAACCCGTTCTTAAGCAAACGGCTGTGAAATTGCAGAGGCTTGATCTCCCGCAGATGGTTAAGGCGGACCTTGCCCTTGTCCATCTGAATCATCTCATCTTCAAAAGAACCCAAAAGTTCATTCATTCTCTCCATGAGCGGTTTCTGCGCCTGAAGGATGAATTCCTGAATCATGCCCTCGATACTATCGCGAAATTTGGCTTTCTGGTTTTTGGCGTCAAAGGTAAGCGAATGCAGTTTGCCTTGATAAACGAATTTCATCCAAAAACCAAAAACCCGGTCATTAATCTGCAGGAAGTCTGCGCTGCGGTTTATAGCATCTATCTCCAATAGATGATTAATCCGGGAAACAAGCTTGCTTTTTTGTATCCGCAATAAATGAGAAATATCCTTCACCCTGTTCCTGCCGGTTGAGATTAAATAAAGAATGGATATATAGTCGTTGCTGTAAGGATGGCCGAGAAAACTTTTTACGTAACTTGAGAACCTCTGATTAAGAATTCCGGTTGAATCAAAAAGCTCTCCTTCCAGTATTTCCGAAAGCGGCCTGCCTTCTTTTTTCAGCAAAGCGTTGGCAATAACCTCCAGATACATCGGGTACCCGCCGCTGAAATAAACAATGAAATCCATCAAAGGAGCGGCCAGGGGAGCGCCGGAAAGCTTATTCTTCAGGAATTCCATGCTCATCCCGATATCGAAAGGCTTAACCTCCACCACCTCAAAGTTGCCGAAAAGCAAAGAAAGATTTTTCGAAAGGATGCTCCTCGCCTTGAATTTCAAAGAACTGGCGATTATATACATCGTGTTTTTGTTGCTAATCAAAAGCCTGGACCAATCATGATAGAAATCGGGAAAGCCGATTCCTTCGAGATTCTGGAATTCATCGAATATAACAACGCAATACTTGCCTGTCTCAAGGTGGACAAGCTCGCAGAGGGAGTTTAATTCCGTAAATATATTCTTTTTTCTCCTTTTACTTAGATCGTTAAGGATTGATTTTATCTTCTCGCAGGTCCTGGGAATGTATTTTGCGGATTTACCGGCCAGGAAATCCAGGTCTTCTTTTAACTCTATGTCGCTGTTGCCCAGAAAATTATACAGCAATACTCCGATAAACCTCTTGGAAAACGAAACCGCTGATTCCGGCCTTACATCGAGGTAAAGCGGGATAATCAGATTATCCTGAAATTTATCCAGAAAATTAAAGATAATGGAAGTCTTGCCCACCAACTCATCGCCAACCAAAGCGATATTCTGACGGTAATTTTCTTTTAAACCGTTTACCCGCTTTTGCAGTATATCCTCGTAATGTTTACGGCTAAAGTAATCTTTTTTCATTATGGCAAATAAAATAAGGGGTTTTTCGGCGCAGCTCCCTTGCGCACTTCAAAATGCAAATAAATATTCCTGTCCCGGCCGCTAGAGCCGGCCTTGGCGATAATCGCGCCTTTCGGCACGCTGTCTCCGGCTTTAACAAGGATTGCCGAATTACGGCCGTAAACAGTAAATAACCCGTCGCTGTGTTCAATGATAACCGTTTTGCCGAATCCCGCGAAATCTTCATCAGTAAAAACTACCCTGCCGCTGCGGGAGGCCAAAACGTCCAAAGAACCGTAAGGTTTTATGTTGACGCCTTTATTCAACATATAATTGATGTTCTGCCCGAAAGAACCGATAACTCTACCGCGTATAGGCCAGATAAAATCATCGTTATCCGCGTATTTGACTGCCTGCTCCGGGGCGGTTTTTGCCTGGTTGGGAATAAATATTTGCTGGCCTATTTCAACCGCCGTAGTATCTGTTATGCGGTTTAAACGGGCCAATTCATCCAGGTCAACTCCATAGATTTTAGATATTTTCCAAAGGGTCTGCCCGGCTGCAACCTTATGATAGATACCGGGAACAGTCTGATGTATTGGCGGATTGGACTTAACCAACGCGGGAGCAGCGCTGCAACCGGCCAGGAACAGTAGATAGCACATAGCAGGCAGCATGCAGGCCGCTCTATATTTATTATTGAACCTATCCTTCTTCATCTTTTATTCTTCCCTACCTGCTAACTGCCGTATTTTCAGAGCGGGCGAAGGGAATTGAACCCTCCTATCCAGCTTGGGAAGCTGGTGTTCTACCGATGAACTACGCCCACATAACTCCGCCTGCCGCTATGACAGGCACTCATCCATTAATTTAATAGAACAATACTTCCCGCACATTGTGCAGGCATCCTTGTTTTGCGGCTGCGATTCTTTGCGAAACCTTGCCGCTTTTTGCGGATCGATCGAAAGCTTTATCTGTTCCTTCCAATCGCGTTTCTTGCGAGCCAAAGATATCCGCCGGTCCCATTTAACCGCTGTTTGCCTGTTTTTTACCAGGTCGGCGGCATGGGCTGAAATCCTCGAAGCGATAACCCCTTCCCTGACATCGTCTTCCGAAGGGTGTTTAAGATGTTCGGCAGGAGTAACATAGCATAAGAAATCCGCTCCAAAGCTGGCTGCCAACGCCCCTCCTATAGAAGCGTTGATATGGTCATATCCGCAAGCCACGTCAGTCACCAACGGCCCCAAGACATAAAACGGCGCGCCGTGGCATATTTTCTTTTCTAAAGCGATATTTTTTTCGATTTCATTTAAAGGCACATGGCCCGGGCCCTCGATCATAACCTGCACATTACGCATCTTCGCCCGAAGCGCCAGTTCTCCTAAAGTTTTTAATTCCGAAATTTGAGCTTTATCTGTAGCGTCCAGAATTGAACCCGGGCGCATTCCATCGCCTAAACTTAAAACCACGTCATATTTATAAGCAATATCCAGTATTTGATCAAAATACTCATAAAAGGGGTTTTCCGCTTTATTAAACGCCATCCAGTTCGCTATTATCGCCCCGCCCCTTGAAACAATACTAAGTATCCTCTTATTTTTCTTAAGCGTTGCGATATTCTTTTGCGTTACCCCCGAGTGGATTGTAAAAAAATCCACTCCTTCCCTAGCTTGCGCTTCCAGGATATTAAGCATATCCGAAGGAGTAAATTTCAAAAAGTTCCTGCATTTTTTCTGGGCAAAAACCGCAATTTCATATACCGGAACAGTGCCCAGAGGAATGGTTGAACGTTTGATTATCTCTCCGCGGATTTTCTTCAGATCTCCACCGACGCTTAAATCCATTACGCTATCCGCGCCGTATTTTATGGAAATATCCAATTTTCGCAGTTCTTCTTTGAGGCTGGATTTGTCGGTTGAAGTGCCGAGGTTAGAATTGACTTTCGTGCGCAAACCCAAACCTACTGCGCAAGGCTTGGCCAATTTACGGGAGTTATTCTTAAGTATGACTGCCTTGCCGGATTTAATATTCCGCAAAAGGCTATCCGGATGGACTCCTTCCGCAAGCGCGATTTTGCGCATCAGAGGAGTAATGATATTTTTCTTGGCGGACTCAAGCTGCGTCATTTAATTTTTCCGGCTTTCTTAACAAGAATCGGATATAGACGAGATTTTTCAGCGGCCCTCTTCTCAATCTCATAAATTCTATACCTGATTCTTTTAAACTTAAGAGCGGAACCTATATTAATAAGCTTGCTGAATTCTTCCAAAACCCGCGTTGATTCTTTTACCCGCTGGATATTGGCAAAAAAAATATCCTTAAGGTTATCGCGTTTCAATTCATTTCCCCGAAGCAGCCTGCCGATATCTTCCCCGGCCAATCTTTCCTTAAGCAGCAAAGGCTTGGGGACCAAATTTCCGGTTACGGAATCTACGGCGTGCCTGATTTTCTTCAATTCCAGCGTTAAAGCCCGGTTGTTTAGGATAAAACGCGTAACTTCCTCGCAAACACGCAGGCCTTCTTTTACGCGGTTGATATTGGCGTCGATAATCCGGTTGACCGTAATCTTCCTACTTTGCTTTGGCAATTTTATTTATCAGGTTAGTAGTGGAAAGCCCCTCTACTAATTTTATTGTCGCAACTTTTCCGCCGTAAGAAGAGACGAAATCGCTTCCCGCTATTTTACTTTTGCTCCAATCCGCTCCTTTTACTAAAATATCCGGCTTAATCCCGGTTATCACCGCTAAAGGAGTGGTTTCCTTGAATAAAACCAGGTAATCTATGCTTTCTAAAGCCGATAAAAGTTTTAACCGGTAATCCTGACTGACAATCGGCCTGTCTTTACCTTTGATTTTTCGTACGGAAGAGTCGCTATTTACCGCCACAACCAGGATATCTCCTTTATTTTTCGCGTCATGGAGATATTTAGCGTGGCCATAATGCAAAATGTCGAAGCATCCATTGGTAAAAACTACTTTTTTGCCCTGCTTCTTTAATTTTGCGATTTCTCTCTTAAGCTTCCGAAAAGTTATAATCTTTCTGGTTAAGAGAGGCTTTCTTCCACTAGTTCGCATACAATGTGCCCTATGGTAATATGGGCCTCCTGAATCCTGGCGGTAATCGCCGAAGGGACAACCAGAGAAACATCCGCTAATTTTACCAACTCTCCCCCGTCGCCTCCGGTCAAAGCAATTGTTTTCAGGCCCATTTTTTTGGCTTGTTTAAAACCCAATGCCACGTTTTTTGCCTTGCCGCTGGTAGATATGCCCAAGGCCACATCCTGTTTTCCGGCGAGCGCCTCAAGCTGGCGGGAAAAAACCGTCTCATAACCAAAATCATTCGCCAAAGCCGTAATTATCGAAGTATTGGTGGTTAAGGCTAGCGCCGCCAGCGCTGGGCGGTCTTTTTTAAACCTGCCGACTAATTCCGCGGTTATATGCTGGGCGTCGCTGGCTGAACCGCCGTTTCCAAATACAATCAGTTTGCCGCCTTTTTTAATGGACTCGATTACGATTTCAGATATCTGCAGGATCTGGCTGATGTTGTTTTTTAACAACTCTTCCTTAATCTGGATACTATCCAGAATAATTTCCCTAATCCTCTCTCTCATCTTATCCCCTTCCCTTCCACATAAAAAGTGGAAACGGCATTCTTAGCCAAAAAATACCTTGGCGATATCATAAAGTTCCATATCAACGGTCTTAAGCGCCTTAACCGCATCGGACAAAGGAACATCGACTATCTTATTACCCTGCAAGGCGACCATCCGGCCGAATTTCTTGTTCTTAATCAATTCTACCGCGTTTACTCCGAATCTCGTTCCTAAAACCCTGTCGAAAGCCGTCGGTGAACCGCCTCTTTGTATGTGCCCGAGGACGCTTACCCTGGTTTCATAACCTGTCCTCTTTTCTATTTCATTAGCCAGGGCCTCGCCAATGCCGCCCAAACGAACATGGCCAAAAGAATCCAGCTTCTGCTCTTGGGTAACCATGCCTTTGTCCCCGAATATGGCGCCTTCAGCCACAACAACTATGCTGAAGGTTTTTCCGCGCCCATGCCTTTTTCTGATTATGCCGCAGACTTCTTCGACGTCAATCGGCACCTCGGGTATCAAAACAACATCCGCGCCGCCGGCAATGCCTGCTTCCACGGCAATCCAGCCGGCGTGCCTTCCCATAACTTCAGCTACGATAATCCGATGATGGCTCTCGGCAGTAGTGTGCAGCCGGTCAATGCATTCGGTCGCCACGTTTAAAGCCGTATCAAAACCAAAGGTGTAGTCTGTCGAAGAAAGGTCATTATCTATAGTCTTGGGCACACCGACAATATTGGATATGCCGTCTTTGGCTAACTTCGAAGCGACACCCAAAGTATCCTCACCACCCACAGCCACTAAAGCGTATAAACCCATCTTCTTGAAATTTTCTTTTACCTTATTTAAATCTTCTTCCTTTTTGTAAGGATTGGTCCGGGAGGTCCCTAATATGGTTCCGCCTTTAGGCAGTATGCCCGAGACCGCTGCTAAATCCAGAGCCATAGTGTCATTCTCAACCAAACCCTTCCACCCGTTCTTTATCCCGATTACTTCATAACCTTCTAATAACGATTTTCTGACTACCGCCCGGATAACCGGGTTTAAACCGGGGCAATCGCCGCCGCCGGTTAGAACACCAACCTTGTTCATCTAATTTCCTCCCTATTTAATATGTTAGCAAACTGTTAATGTCAAATACCAAAGCTCAAAACTCAAAATAAGCACAAATGACAAATAGCAAATGACAAACCCATAGTTTTGATATTCGGATTTTGAATTTTGGATTTATTTTGAATTTTGAATTTTGACATTTGTCATTAAACTTTTTGGTTTTAAATTGTGGTTTGGCCTTTTTACTTTTTGAATCTTGACTTTTATTCTCTACGCGCCCTTACACCTTCCCATACCCGCTAAATGGCGCGGCAGGCTCTTCTTTTTCCGGCTCTCTCTTCTTTTTATCTTCTATAGACGCTATTTTTGCAATATGTATCTTTACGTTAATCTGTTCCTCTATTCCTAGAACCTCCTGGATCTTGCTTCTTGTCATATCCTGCAGTAGGGAAGTCAATTCCGGAATGTTGGCTTCTTTTTTCAGGATTACTCTCAAATCCACGCTTATACCGTTCTTGCCGGCGATTACATCCGGCTTCAATTCCTTTATTTCAGGAATAACTCCGGCAAGCCTGCGGATTAAATCTTCTACCGCCGACAAAGCTATAGTCACTTCTCCGGAAGCCGTTTCAAAAGCAATGGTCTTTTCGCGCTGAAGTTGCCCCAGGATAAGGCGGGCGAAAGAAAAACTCACCAGGATCAACAATAACCCGGAAAGGCCGACAACAATGCGGGAATTCATACTGCTCTGGGCCAAATTAATAAGGTTATTTATACTTTGCGGCTGAAAAAGGTTAAGGGCAAAAACAATCAAACCAATTCCGGCCAAAATAATCACTATCGCGTAAAATAAAATTCCCAGAACCGTAAATATCCTCATATTTTAGCCCTCCCTGGTTAATCCTTTATCCCGCTCTCCTCTTTAATCATATCCTGCACGAAATGCGTGGAAATGTCCCCTTTCAGGAAAAGAGGATTCTCCATTAATTTAAGATGGAACGGAATAGTAGTTTTAATCGGTGAAACATGGAATTCGGTCAAAGCCCGGTGCATAATTTTAATCGCCTCCTGGCGGTCCCTGCCATGAACGATTAACTTTGCAATCAAAGAATCATAATAAGGAGGTATCTCGTAACCGGCATAAATATGCGTGTCTACGCGGACATTCGGGCCTCCGGGCAAAACAAGAGCCTCGATTTTTCCCGGAGAAGGCATAAAGTTGTTATCCGCGTCTTCCGCGTTTATCCGGCATTCGATTGCCGCTCCTCTAATATGAACATCTTCCTGCTTGATTTTAAGTTTTTCCCCGGAAGCTATGCGTATCTGTTCTTTGATTAAATCTATCCCCGTAACCATTTCGGTAACCGGATGCTCGACCTGAATGCGGGTATTCATCTCCATAAAATAAAAGTTGTTCGTCTTTTCATCCAGGAGAAACTCGATTGTGCCGCAACTCACGTAATTTACGGATTTTATTCCCTTGAGGACCAATTCCCCCAGCCGCTTACGCATCTTGCTATCCACAACCGGCGAAGGAGATTCTTCCAGCAGCTTCTGATGGCGCCTTTGAATACTGCAATCGCGCTCGCCCAACTGCAGAATATGGCCGGAGCGGTCAGCGATTACCTGAACCTCGATATGCCGGGGTTCTTCGATATATTTTTCGATATAGACATTTGAATTGCCGAAATTTGCCTCTGCCTCCGACTGCGCGGTCATAAGGCTGGAAACCAGGGTAAGATCATTGTGGCAAATCCGCATACCTTTGCCGCCGCCGCCGGCAGCAGCTTTTATAATTACAGGATAACCTATTGATTTGGCGACTTTCAAGGCTTCTTCTTTAGTCTTGATTGCCGCAGGACTCCCCGGAACAATAGGCAAACCCGCCTTATGCATACTCGACCGGGCTGCCATTTTATCACCCATAAGCCGGATATTTTCAGGGGTAGGGCCGATAAAAGTAATTTTACAGGATTCGCAGATTTCGGCAAAATGAGGATTTTCGGCTAGAAAACCGTAACCGGGATGGATTGCTTCGACATCGGTGATTTCTGCCGCGCTTATAATCGCGGGAATATTCAAATAACTGTTGGAGGAAGCTGCCTGCCCGATGCATATTGCTTCATCAGACATACGCACATGCAAGCAATTCCGGTCTGCCTGCGAATAGACGGCAACTGTACGAATACCTAACTCACGGCAGGCGCGGATTATTCTTAAGGCGATTTCGCCTCGATTGGCAATAAGAATTTTTGAGAACATTTGATTATAGATTAATTTCCAACATTGGCATTTGGCAATTGATCATTTTATGCCGGTTCTATCAGGAGTATGGGCTGTCCGAATTCTAACGGTTCGGCATTATCCACGAGAATTTCCAGTATCTTGCCCTTGACCTCTGACTTAATCTCATTCATTAATTTCATCGCTTCGATTATGCAAATAACCTGCCCGGGTTCGATATTCTGGCCTACCTCCACAAACGGATTAGCCTCGGGG
>JAQUOO010000010.1 GCA_028717055.1 Candidatus Omnitrophota bacterium
AAACATCCAGCTCTTTTTCAAAGACCAGATTATGCCTTATGAATTCGTCGATACAGTTAGATATGGTTACTACGTTTATGCCCATATCCCGCGAAATCTCGGGCCGGCTTATTGGCCCGCGTTTTCTCAAAATATCCAGTATCTCAATGTTGCGTTTCTCTTTTTCGCTAAGAATTTCTTTTTGCAAATCGAATTCGCGCATCGATGCATAATCCTTTTTCTCCATGGCATACAAAAAAGCGGCCTGCAACAATCGATAACTTGCTTTTATTTATACTACCATTCAGATTATAAGTCAAGCAATTTTAAGACGATAGCAAAGGGACGGTTCTATTGTTTTAAGCCTAATGCGATAGAACCGTCCCTTTAGAAAATTCTAGCGGATTTTGGTGCTAATGGACGTCAATTAAGTCGATACTGCGATCGGTAATCCCTTCCGGAGCGACCAAAACCATATTGATGAGCTTAGTTCCGGGTGTTCCGTAAGAAGTCCTGAATTCAGGCTGGGTTATGGCAGGCTTAACCATGCCTAAATCCCCTGACCAAAGATATTGAAGTTCGACTTGCAGGCAACCGGTAGGGCCAAGAGACGTAACACTATGGATAGCAACCTCTTGTCCTTTTTCCGGCAAATATCGGCTAGATTCCAGGCTTACCTTACTCATATTCAAGTTGGCGAATTCTTCTTTCAAGGCGGCGTCCAAACCCAGTTTAAGATTATATTCAAGAGGCTTGCCTTGGTTGATTTCATTCAATCTTTCTTGGATAACAGCTAAGGCCTCCGGGTCAGAATTTCCCGTCTTTTCCAGCAACAAATTATAATATTCCTTGGCCGCCGGCAATTCACCTTCCCACTGTTTTAACAAACCCAATTGGTATAGGGCGGCTAACGCATGCGGAGACAAAACTTCTTTCCGGGCCAACTGTTCAAGATAATCCCTTCCCGATTTCAGATCCCGCAAAACATAAATAAAGATAACCCCGCTTTTATAGGCAGCCTCATCAGCATGATTGCTTTGCGGAAAGGTTTTCAAGAACTCGGCGTAGACATCTTTGGCCTGAGCAAAAACCTTGGCTTTCTCCAGGTTGAATCCGCGCAAATACATCAACTCCTCGTCCCAGGATTCTTTGCCGCCTGCCTCTTCTATCTTTTTAAAGATTTTTTCGGCATAAAGCGGATCCGCCTCCGCCGCATTGTTGTTGTAAGCAAAACGCTTGGCGACCCCGGTTAATTCCGAAACCAATTTCTCCTTACTTAAGCTTTTGGAAATTCTTTCGATATAAATATCGTAAATAGTCTCCGCCAGTTCTAAATTGGCGTCTTGATAGAATTTATCGGCTATATTCCTTAACTCGGCGTCTTTGATGTCCGAACCGGCAAGTTTCAGGGCGTAAATTTTATACAGCTCTTTAGCCTTACCGCTTTCATTATAAATAATCAGTTTATCCGCGACTTTCTTTACAACTTCCATATCCCCGTTTGACTGCGCAAATCCTGTAACGGCGCTCATTAACTCCGCAAGAGACGCTTCGCTAAACGTGTCCTGCTGGTCCGCGTGAAACCGATATAACAAGAGACGGGAATAAATATTCAAGGCGTCTTTAGAAGTAGTCGCGCCCAGAGCCGCCTGAGCGCAATTTACTATATCGTCGCGGTACTCATTTCCTTTGGCAAAATATTCATCCCAATTTTTAGCATCTTCCAGATATTTAAGCTGGGAGTATCTTGCGAGCGCTATGTAGTAATTGACAGCTGGCTCGGCTGTTTTGTTTTCGGGGCAAATACCCTTTAATAGCTCTACGAAATCATTATATTTATTATCCTTGAAATACAAGTCTTTCAGTTCATCAAGGCAAACTGGCTGGCTGGTTTTGCTTTCGCAGATGCATTTAGTCAAAGTCTCAGTAGTCTTTGGTTTTAGCTCTTCTGCATATGAATGACAAATGTCAAAATTCAAATGACAAAATAAATTCAAAATTAAAATAACAAATACCAAAACAAAAGTTTTGTCCTTTGAAATTTGATATTTAGATTTATTTTGAATTTTGTGCTTTGTCATTTGACATTTAGAATTATTGGATTTTTTCATTTTGATTTCGCCTTCTTTTTCTTGTTGTTTAAATCCGGGTTCTTCCAGAATTCCCTGATTGCATAATAAGCCCTGCGGGGCGAACGTATATCCAAACCGCCATCCGGATTTTTAGATAAGGATACAATCCCAAACCATTCCTCGTTCATATTCTTATTGCCTTCTGCCCTGATATCGTAATAATAGCTGCCATTGGACCAGTTGGATACAGTATCGTGTAAATTCCACGAATCAGGATTACTGTCATCGTGTTTCCACCATTCATCCGTCCATTCAAACATTATGCCGCCCAGGCAATTGCCGGCTCCGCGTTTTTTCCCGGCCAGATTTTCATAGATCTGGCGCCACTGCGATTCCAGAAAAAATGCCTGCATATTCTGGTCTTCTTTCTTTAAAAAAGCGTCGTAACAATCCGCTCCGAATTCCGACAAAAGAATGGGTTTATCGAATGTCGCCTTTAACGACATAAAAAGATTGCCGAAAGTTTTCCCCCGGTAAATTATACAAGCTACCAAATCCACGTCCTTAGCCGCTTCTTTGGCATATTCAAGCCCTGCCAGTTCTCCGTTACCTAAAGCTACCGGATGGTTCGGGTCGGCTTCATGAATCTTTTTGGCTATATCGTTAACAAAAGAATAATACGTCTTTATCCGCAGGCCTTTTTGTTTCTGCGGATCAGGCTCCTTGTCTATCTCTTCGCTTGACCATGGGTTTACGGTGCCTATGCAAGAATAATTATTTTCGTTGCCCAATATCCAAAGCAAAACTCCCGGTTCATCCTTAAGGGAATTGACGATATCCAAAACCTGTTTTTCTATTCTTTCCCGGAACTTGACGTCACCGTAAAGCGGACACGGATACTCCCAGAAACCCAGCCAGTCCCCGATAATCGTGCGGATACCGTATTTCTCATATAAATCCCGGATTACCATCTTTACTTTACCGATATCTTCGGGCACCTGATAAATCCGGATAGTATTGATACCCATCTCCTTCATTAATTTACCGTCGACGAGCCAGGGCTTGCGGGAATCGCTCCACCAGTCATATTCGTGATTTTTTCCGATAGGGATGGGATTATAACAGACGCCCTTAACGACAAACGGACGGCCGTTTACAATAAGCTGGTAACTCTTGTTTTTTAATTTTTTTATGAAGACTTTGGGTTGCTTTGCGCAGCCAAAAACAAAAAATAAAAATAAGATACAGGCCGCAAAAACAGCTGCTTTGCGGCCTGTATCAACCACAGATTTATTGCTATTATTCAAACTTGATTTCATCCAGATAGAAAGTGGCGCCTTCAGGATTATTATCGACATTTGCCGACCAGCAGAAACCGCCGATAATATAAGACATATCCTTGCCTTTTAAATCAATGCTGTATTGCTTCCATTCTTTTTCCAGGATGACCGGGCCGATAACCGCGCTATCCGAATCGGAAAACTCACCCATGATACCGCCAACCTTGAATTCTTCGATGCGCTCGCCGCCTTTTGCGCCCCGGGCGTAGAATGTCAGTTTGGTCGCCTTGGATAGATCGAACCCGGAATCAACCGTTCCCCAATTATTAGCCGGATTCTGCCAGAATATCCCTGCCCAACCGGAACCCTGCATTTTTTGCCCGCTGTAAATTATCTTTACGCAAGTATCGCCCAAGTAAGGATCGTCTTTTGAAGCGCCATCATACTTTAAGTCCCCGTAATCGCCCATCCAGCCCGAAGGAATAAAATGATTCTTGGCTGAAGAACGATCAGAGTAGATATAAAAAGGCAATGATTCCTGTTTCTTGCCTTCCGGTTTCAAAGAGGCGTCCGACTCGAATTTGATATCATCGATATAAATCGTTGCCCCCTCGGGATTTAAATCCGAGGTTATCGTCCAGCCAAAACCGCCATTAATATAGGAAAGGTCTTTTCCGCTTAAATTAACGGTGTATTGTTTCCAGCTATCGGTAAGTTCAATCGGCCCCATCTCCACTGACGCCGTATCCGGATATGTGCCTTTTATTCCACCGACCATAACCTTCTGGATCACTTCTCCGCCTTTTGCGCCCCGGGCCCAAAAGGTGAGTTTATCCATACCGCTTAGGTCAAAACCGCCTTTTTTATTTCCCCAGTTATTGGCCGGATTCTGCCAATAAACGCCGGCCCAACCTTGGCCTTGAGATTTTTTGGCGCTATAGATAAACTGGATACTGGTGGTTCCGCTCTTAGGATTATCGGCCGACTGATCATTCATTTTTATATCGCCGTAATCGCCCATCCAGCCCGAAGGAATGTAATGGTTGCCTCTTGCATTTTTGTCGCTGTAAACCACGAATTCCTTTTGCGCGGCTTCGGCGGCTTTTTCTTCAGCCCTGGCTGTAATCGGCAGAGCTAAAGCCATAACTGCTAAAACCAGTACTAACTTTTTCATAAACACCCCCTTTTTTTAAAAGTTAAATTTTAAAAGTAAAAAGCTGGAATCCAAAATCTTTCTCTCCTTCCCCCTCCGTAGAAAATTATCGCCAAAGTTTTTGATACGTATAATATGCCTTGCGCAAATGCCTTAAAAACGGGCTATCTTTGCCGTCTCCCTGGCCGCAAAGCCCCAGCCATTCTTCGTGCATAAAACCATCGGGAAAAGGGCCTGCCCATAAACCCTTTGTATCATGAATAGAAGGCTCGTAAGCCTTCCACCATTCATCCAGCCACTCAAAAACAACTGCGCCGATAGCGTTCCCAGCGCCTGATTTAAAAGCCATATTGCCTTCGATGTCTTCCCAGGAAGCCTTATGATAATCGGCTTGCGCCTCTTGTGCTTCTTCGGTAGTTTTCCCCTCGGCATAAGATGGGCAACCGAATTCCGTAATGAAAGCCGGTTTATCCGCTTCTTCCTTTACGCTCTTCCAGAAACGGCCGAAACCGTAATTTCCGCGATAAGCATTGGTGCCAAACATATCGATATCCGGTGAGTCTTTACCGAATTTATCCAGGAATAAAATATCTCCGCTGCAAATCGCAACCGGATGCTCCGGGTCGATTGATTTGATTATCTTAGCTACTTCATTAGCGAATTTAAAGAACGCATCGGGTTCGGAATCGGCATTGCAGGCATAACCGTAAACATTTTCATTGCCTAGAAGCCAGAACAAAATAAACGGTTCATCCTTATATTCATTAACCATCTGCTTAACCGATTCGATCATCTTTTTCTTCTGCTCTTCATTCTTATAATCGGTGCCCGGATTCCAGGCAGCGCCAGAACCTATAGCGTATTTACCGAGGAAATCGCCCATTATCACCCGAATACCGTAAGTCTTATACATATCCCGCAAAACTTCTTTATCTATCTTTAATGGATGATGGTAAAGCCTTATCGTATTAACTCCCATATCCTTCATCAGCTTAAAATCTCCTACCGGAACTTTCTTGGCATCCGTATCTAAATAAGAATCGTAAGGGCCATCGGCCTTGCCGTTATGGTTAAAATCATCCAGCATCCAACTCGTCTGCGTGCCTTCATCCGGAGACTGCCCTACCTTAGTCGGAGAATAAGTGACACCTTTGATTATATAAGGCTTGCCCTCTACCATAAGCTGCCAATCTCCGTTAGCATATTGCGTTGTATAGACCTTCCCGCTGCCGGATTTTTTCCTGATTTCCGAAGCTCCGGGTTTAGTTTTTGCGATTAATTTATCTAAAAGCCCGACCTTGACAAACTTCCCGGGGCTGACCATCGCCACATCGTTGGAAACATCGTTATCATAACCGTTAATTATTTTGATATCCGCTCCTTCAAGCCTGTATCCGATTTGCGGATTGTTACGCAAAATGTAATTTATCTTGGCCAGCGCGGCTTGGCCGACATACCAGGGCGTATGCCAATAGGTCCAGCCATAGCTGGCCGGAAAATGCACGACTATAGCGTAATAACATTTCAACGCATGTTCTATCAAACCTGATTTTTCCAGCAACAGGCCTGTATAAAATAACTTTACGCCCTGGGGTTCATTGCAAGTAGCCCATTTTAAAAACGCTGCCTCTAAATCCGGCGAATGCGAAAAATCCCACAAATCTCCATCTAGCCGTTTTTCTTTTTGCGCCTTTTTGAATTCCGGGTCCCACCTGACTGAGGCCGTATTAGGATATATCCCTTCTCCGACGGCAGCAATCAAACCCTCTTGATCGGTCACTACATACTTGTAATTTTTAGTTCCAGTATCAATAAATTCTCCGTATTTTTCATAATTGACAAAGTCTTCGGTTCCGGGGTCATACAAAACGATTTTCGTGGGAAGCTGGCTGACTTTCTTTTTTTGCTCAATTTCAATCGAACCGGTTTCAATCTTTTTCAGGCTCTGCTCGCTGGCCAGTTTCAGCGACCAGAACCACCCCCGCGGATCCCAAGCCTGGGCAAACGGATATTTATTAACTATCAACTTGAATATTTTCTTGGCTTCCCCGGCCCTGTCTTGACGCATTAAAGACTCTGCCTGGATAAAATAGGCGGTTGCTACGTCGTTTAAGACTTGCACGTCTTCAATTTCGTTCTTGGCCTTAGGAAGCGCTTTTAAACCTGCCTCCTGCCTAACCGCTTCATCTTTATATAAATCTATCAGCTGCTGGGTGTATTTAAAGGTTTCTTCGACATTCCTTTTTCCATGCGCAGCCCAACTTTTATTAATCAAATCTCCTGAAGAAGGCTTGTCTTCAGCGTATAAATGACAAATACCAAAATTCAAAGCACAAAATAATGACAAAACACAAATAACAAATAACAAAACATTGGTTTTGATATTTGACATTTGGATTTTTGATTTATTTTGACATTTGGATTTTGTCATTTGTCATTAACCAACAACCGCTCCCTGCGTAACTCCTTTAACAATATACTTCTGCATCAAAATGTATAACAATATAATGGGTATTATCGATATGGTCAGGCCTGCCATTAAAAGCGGATAACGCGTGACAAATTCACCCTGAAAGGTTATCAGAGCCACCTGCAGCGGCATAAGCGGCCGGGAATCGAAAATAAGCAAAGCCAAGATAAACTCGTTCCAGACATTAAGCGCGTTTAAAACCACAACTACCGCCAATACCGGCTTAGCCAAAGGCAAACAGACATGCCACCAGATACCGAATTTCGAACAACCGTCTATACGGGCGGCATCTTCTAATTCTTTGGGCATCCTGTCGAAAAAAGTCTTTAACAGGAATATACTAGTGGATAATCCTACGTTAATCATACACAAAATATAGCCGAAAGGCGTATTTCTCAAATGCAATTTATTCAACAACACATACAACGCAACGAAACTACCCTGTATAGGAATCATCATTGCCGCGATAAAGACGAAAAAGATTATATTCTTCCCGGGGAACTTAAGCCGGCTAAAGGCATAAGCGGCCATAGAAGAAACAATGATTATCCCGATAACTACCGAAACTGTATAAAAAAGGCTGTTCAGGAAATACCGGTCAAACCCTCCCTGCATCCAGGCCTGGCAATAATTTTCAAAATGCAGCACCTTGGGGATAATCGACATATCCTTAAAGATTGTTTCCTGGGTTTTCAAACTCGAAGAAATCATCCAGAGCAAGGGGAAAAGGCAGGTTACCGACACGGTAAGCATGAACAAATGGATAATTATATTTTCGCTTATCTTCTTCGCTTTGTAATAGAGACTCGAACGCATTTTTTAAGCCCTGGACTTTCTATTAACCATATACTGGACAAAAGAAATCATGCATAAAATAACGCCGAAAGTGATGCCTTGCGCGCAGGCATACCCGAAACGCGACGAGCCGCGCATGGAAGCAAGTATCCTTAAGACCGGAACCTCCGTGTGATAACCCGGGCCTCCGCCGGTCATCGTATAAATCAATACAAAAACCTGCATCGTGCCTAAAATCGTCAATATCGCGACCAATACCACGACAGGCATCATTAAAGGAATAGTAACATTCTTGAATGAATTCCAGGCGTTTGCCCCATCCACGCGCGCGGCTTCATAAAGTTCGCGGGGAATAGTTTGTAACCCGGCTAAAAACAACAAGAAACCCCAGCCAAACCCTTTCCAGCAATGCACGATTGCTACCGTAGTTAAAGCGGTGTTCGGATCGGAGAGCCAGTTATGCGCCAAATTAGCCATTCCAAATTGGGCTAGCCAGTAATTTAAAATTCCGTAATTCCCGTTTAAAATCCACTGCCAGACAAGGCCGACGACTACTTCCGACAAAACCGGCGGAATGAAGAAAATCAAACGGTAGAAATTTTTCATCCGGATTTCGCGGTCGCACGCCCAAGCCAGCAAAAAAGCGATGGCGTTCTGGAAGGTAAGGGCGATTAACGTAATATAACCGGACTGCCAAACAGCCTGCCACCAAACTTTGTCGGTGATAACCTCTTTAAAATTATTCAACCCCACGAAAATCTTGGTAGGAAGTATCCCGTCCCAGTCGAAAAATGAAAGCTGGAAAACCGAAATAAAGGGAATGATATAAAACACAGCGAAGATTATTGTCGCAGGAAGAACAAAGATATAGTTTTCTAGAGTAGCTTTGAGTTTCATATTTATTACTTAAATCCGAAGACCGGAGCCCAAAATCCAAAGGTCAAAGCTCAAAATTCAAAATAGATTTAAATGACAAATATCCAATGACAAAACCTTAGTTTTGACATTGGTAGTTTTGATTTTGAATTTATTTTGTGCTTTGAATTTTGTCATTTGTCATTACAGACTATACTCTCTTCTTGGCCATTTCGCGTTCTTTGACCTTCTGCACTTCTTGCGCCACCTGTTCCGGGGTTTTCTCGCCTATGATTATAGACTGGATACCTTTATCAAAAGCTTCGATAACCGGAGAAAATTCCGATACGCCCCAAACATTCGGATGCGTAGCATTATCCATAGCCTTGGCAAAACTAGCCGTAACATCCGGGACCAAATTCGAGCTCTCTTTATTTGCCGGCAGGTTATTGGTTGCCTCTGCCAAATAAACCTGTTGAGGAGCTTCAGTCAGCCAACGCAGGAATTTGACCGCCTCTTCTTTATTCTTAGAACGGCAATTGACCATAAAAGACGAACCTGCGCCTCCCCAGATAGCCATTGGATATTTGTTCGACGCCCTCGGAGGAAGAAACGCCCCATATTCAAGATTGGGATTCATCCCCTTGTAAACATTTACGCACCAGGAACCATTAAAAGCAAATACTGCTTTTTCATTGGCGAATAACTGTTCAGCGGTCTTGTTCACCATGGTGACTATTCCGCTGGCTAAAAGCCCGGAATCCTGCATTTCCTTAAACAAAGACAAAACCCTGACCCAATCCGGGTCAGTATAAGGAACCTGGCCTTTTATAGTAGCGATTACCTTATCCTTACCCATGATATTAAACGCGTAATTATTGGCCAGACAATCAATCATCCAAATCTCTCCCCACCCTGAAACTAACCCCTGCATATTGGCGGCTTTAATTTTCTTTCCAATATCGAGAAAATCCTGAAAGGTCTGCGGAGGCTGGTTGGAATTAAGCCCTAATTGTTTAAATAAAGACTTATTATAGACCATTTGAATGGTCATTATATCAATGGGCGCTCCGTAAATACCCGGCTTGATTCCATAACTATTGCCTTCGTTAAATTCGTTTACGGCTAAGGCCTTGGCAAAGAAACTGTTCTTCCATTTAGCCTTGTCTTCCAGCATATAGGGCGTAAGTTCCAATACATAATTTGCTTTGATAAAAGAAGCGAAATCCCTTTTCTCGCCCAATATGCCAAAAATATCCGGCAGGTTTGCGCCTTGGGCTGCAGCGCGGACTTTCTGCGAATAGGCGTCGGAAGGAGCGTAGAGTTCAAAATTTACTTTTATCCCGGTTTTGGCTTCGTATTTTTTAGCCAGTTCGTTAAAAGCGGGGCCGCGGTCAGTCATCCAATGCCATACCGTCAGGGTGGTTGCAGCCTTATTTTTCTCGGCAGGCGCGCAACCTACGATACAAAAACCGCAGAAAATAATCGCTAGTATTCTAAACCCAAAACTCCGCATCTGTCCTCCTGTAATAATAGTCATTTTCCGGCTATTTTCTTATCTAAAGACGGAATATTAAAATTTAACATAAGTTACTGGAAGGGTCAAGGCTTTTATTGCGGGTTTTATTGCAATTAAACGGCTCTTAAAACCCTGGACATCCCCATAAAATCCGCTCTCTCCAAACTCACCCCGATATTATACTCGCTAGGATTGACCATCCTCGACCAAGCAACTTCTCCCCGGGTATAGAACGGCTCGCCCTTATCCGGAACATCCAGCCATATCTCTAGCGGGGTGCGAAGCCTTAGCTCTTCCTTCGCCATGAATCCTATGCCCTTAGCGCTGATGTCCCTAGTCTCTCCGGAACCCTCTATGCTTGCCCTCGGATCGATGAATCTTAAGGGGAACCTAGCCTGAAACCGTTCAAAGATTCTCCGGTCATCCATCTTTTACCCCCTCTCCTTTAATAAGCGCCTACACCATTCTCTTCTATTTATTATATCCTTATTCTATTTTTTTTCAACTTTTACCTTATTATTTTTCCCTTCGACCAGGCTTTTCCATAACTGCTTGACTATATAATAACTCTTCCTGGGAATGCGTTTATTCAAACCGCTCTCCTTCTCTTCGGACACTGCCACGATCCCAAACCATTCCTCATTCATGTTTTTATTGTATTTAGCTCTTATGTCGTGGTAATAACTTCCGTTGGACCAGTTCGATTCGGTATTATGCGTCTTCCAACCGTTGCTGTTATTACATTCCTGAGCGGATTCATTATGCTTCCACCATTCATCTGTCCATTCAAACATTATCCCGCCCAAACAATTACCCATGCCTTCTTTACTGCCGGCTAAATTTTCATAAATCTGACGCCATTGCATTTCCAGGAAATACGCCTGCATATTCTGGTCCTCTTTGTTTAAATAGGCGTCATACGCATCAGCGCCAAACTCTGCCACCAGAATCGGTTTATCAAGATCGGCCTTTACGGATTTAAATAAGTTCCCAAAGGTCTTACCACGATAAATCATACAGGCGATTAAGTCAACGTCTTTTGTTACGGCCGCAGCCAAGGATAGATTCGTAATTTCACAATTACCTAAAGCTACCGGATGGTTAGGGTCTATTTTATGAATCTCTTTGGCCAACTCATTGACAAAAGAATAGTAAACCCTGGCGCGCATCTCGATTTGTTTCGAAGGATTCGGCTCTTGGTCGATTGCGCTAGTGCACCAAGGCCGAAATTGTCCGAGAAAAGAACGGTTATTCTCATTACCCAAAATCCACATCAGAACCCCCGGCTCATCCTTATGCCGATTAACCATTTCTAAAACTTCATTTTTGATTTTTTCCCGAAAATTCTTATCATTATATGCGGTGCAAGGCCCATCCCAAAGCCCTAAATCGTGGCCTAAAATAGTGCGGACACCATAAAGCTTGAAGAAATCCCCGATTACCTGTTTGACTGCCTGTGGATTCTGCCCAACCGTATAAATCCTGATTGTATTCGAACCCATCTCTTGCATCAATTTTCCGTCGGTGATCCAGGGATTGTTCGGGTCGGACCACCAGTCATAATCATAATTCTGGCCGATAGGTATAGGGCTATAACAAACGCCTTTAACAATATACGGCTTACGTTCGACCATCAACTGGTGATGGCTGTCTTTAGACTTATTGATATAAACCTTGGGCTGGGGAATAGGAGAAATCTGCATTATAGCCGTCAAAATAAGGAAAGTGAATAAAACCAAACAGGGCTTTCCTATTTTCTTAACTATCCATTTTAATGGACAAAACAAATAACCAAAGACAAGAGTAACTATACAAACCAACGGCTTTAATCTCAAGGCAAAATTTCGGAATGCTAGCTTCGCATATTCCCAAGCAATAAGGTAAGGACGCTCGAATATTCTGGCCTGGGCTGCGATTGCTTCCGGGTCGCTGGGGAATTTTTCGTGGAAGGAGATTTGCGCGACTATGCGCTTTGTTTCCTCAGGAGAGAATTCCAATTTGCTGAGTAATTGTTCAATTTCTTTTTTTCTGGCCTTATTCCAGGTCTTATTGGTAGCAACAGGATAATCTAATACCGCAGCATGCTCATCTTCGGTTAAACCTTGAATCAATTTCGCTAATTCTGCTTTTCCCTGCGGAGGCGCCTTAAGCTTACCTGAATAATCAATAAGATATTTTACTGCCGCTATCCTGAATAAGGCATTACCAAATTCATTGAACCGTAAAGAAATCCCCCGATAATCATAATAATCAAATTCGGCCTCATAACAATCGCGGGCGGTGATAGCGTGCCCGTTCTGCCTGGATAGATTAATAGCAAATAATTTGGCTGCTCTGTATAAAGCAGGCGCTCCCCGCTTGATTCCGCCCCCCTTATACCTTTCTATCGCCATTCTAGCCAGCCCGGGCGTAGCATATTTAGGAAGAGTCGCTTTCCCTATCGGCATAAAAGCCGCGAATTCTAATTTATCCCGGTTACCCTGGCCATTCTTATATTCCAACCCATATTCCTGGGAAATCTTTCCTGTTTTCTCCACTAAAAACGCGATCTTTTTTTCGTAAGCCATGCTATGAAAAGTATCGGCATTTTCCATAATACAATCTTTTAAGGCTTCTAAAGCTTTCTTGATTTTTTTGTCTTTTATAATAGCTAAAGAATAAAAATCTAAACAGGCCATGAAGAAAATGGCCAAGTCTGTCTTGTGCATCTTTAACCGGTTGTGCAATATTAAACTCCATACTTTCTTTTCTTTTTCCAGAAACCGTATATTTGGATTATCGTTTTCCCATAGTTTATATTCGATTAATAAACTCTGAAAAAGGGAAGATTCTCTACTATCTAATTCAATACCAAAGAATTTAGCCGTCTTGCGCAAAAACTGGCTCTTGTTTTCTCTTGTGTTCAATACCGCTTCTAATGCAAATCCGGGCGTAGGATATTTATAGACTATCCCTTGACCAAAAGGAACAAAGGCAGCTATTTCAAGTTTATCTTTTTCGCCATTGCCGTTGTTATAATTTAGGCTATACCTTTGGGACAGCCTGTTTACCTCTGCTATCAATAAGGCTGCCCTTTTTCCCCTGCGCAACTGTTTAAAAAAGTGCCTCTTTTGGTACAGGGAAATAACCAATCCCCTGACAGCTTTATGCGTAACAGCATCGTTAATGATTGTATTATCAACTAGTTTAACCCAGATTATCCATTGCGCGACAATGCCGCCTTTGACTTTATTTAACTTATAAAAATAAAATACAGCTGATAATTCCTTAATTTGAGCGATAACACCGGCATCCAAATGCGATTTTTCCCACGCCTTGTATTCGTTAACAACATTGGTAAAACGCGCGTGCGGGCTTTCGGTAATTCTTTTAGATAACTTTATACCAAAGGCATTAGCCCTCATAAGCAGAAGCGGATGTTTCCTCTTTATTTGTCCTTGATCATGCATAAGCGCCTTTTCTAATTCTCTTCTTACAATCCCCAAGGTGGGGTATTTAGGGAAGATACCGGGACCCATAGGCGCTAAAGCCGCGAATTCCAGCTTATCTCTTTCGCCTAACGCGCCATTATTACCATACCCTAGACCATACTCTTCAGATAATTTATCTGCTTTTATCATTAAAGCTCTTGTCCTGTATTCATAAGACATTGACTGAATATTACCTTTCTCTTTTTCCACATAATCCTTCAATGCCCACAATGCCCTTTTAGTCTGCAAGTCTTTAATCAAAGTTAAACCCTGGATATCCAACCATACCGATATGTAGGCGACCGCATCTTTTCCTTTCTTATCTAACCTGTTACTCCTTAATAGTTCCCATAGCTTCTTTTCTTTCGCGATCAAATCTGCATCCTTTTGGGCGCTTTCCCAGTTGTTGTATTTAACCAGTATTATCTTGTACAGAAACCGGCGCCCCTCGGTCAACCTGATGTTGAATGTCTTGGCTACCCTGTAAAGCATCTGATCCCGGGCTCCGGATATCCAACCCTCTATTGCTAATCCTGGAGTATGGTATCTTGCGACTTTACCATACAACATTGGAGGCAAAGCCGCGAATTCCAGCTTATCTCTCTCTCCATTGCCGCAAGCATAATCCAAGCCGTAGCGCTTCGCTAGCTCTTCGGCTTCCTTGGCTAAAAATCTTGCCTTGCCCTTGCGGCCTAATTTCAGGAAATATTCCTTGTTCAGGTATAAGGAAAAAATCAGTCTTTCAACCGCTTTCCTGGTAAGATAGCTGGAAATGGCCAGCTGGCTAAACAGCTTCATCCATACTATCCAGGGATAAATCGGATTTTTTGCATGAAAGAATTCCGTAAAGTTATTGCGCCGGTAGATATCCCAAATCTTTTCGGCCTGGCAGCGTAAATCCAGGGCTTCATTATCCTTATTATTATGCATATACTCATCCACAGCTTTTTGATAGGAAGGCGGATTGGGAATGGATTTATTTAATAAGAAAAACTTGCTGGTTGTCTTGTTTGACCTGATAACAAACATGCTTCTGAAAAATCCGATGAATTTCCTGTCATCGCTTATTTTTCTCCTGACAGCTCCTAATACGGCCCTGCCGAATCTACTTTCATAGCCTCTCTTGAGCACCGATTCTTCAACATACTGCGCAACTTCACGGGAAAAATCAGCATCCGAGAATATAACCAATAATGCTGTTGTTAAACGAGATATACACTCTTTTTTGGATTTCTCGGATAGAATATCTAGAATTGCTTTAAACACATCTTCTTTTTTAGTTATGGTATTACCCGCCCTATTCGCTGTCGGTTTTTGATATTTTTGTTGGCCCGCTATCAATCTTAACCTCTTCAAGGATTTTTCTTCAATCTGCCTGACTCTTTCTTTTGTCAGACATAACAAATCGCCGATTTTTTCAAGGGCCATTCTTCCGTCATCAAAAGAGAATAAACCGTAACGCAGTATCAACACCATCCTCTCATCATCCTCTAATTTTCCCAACATAATGCCTACGGCTTCCTTCAATATTGCCCTGCGTGTACTCTCTCGAGGAGAAGCAAACGTATTTTGCTCGATGAAACTTCCCTGGCTATCTTCGCCTTCCGGGCTGGCTGGAGCATCCAATGATACAGGGTCGCGAATCTCAAGCAGCTTTTTGATTTTTTCTACAGGTAAACTCATCCGCCGAGCCAGTTCTTCAAGAGTAGGTTCTCTTCTATATTCCTGTACGAACTCCCGGGAAATATTCTCTAATTTAGATTTTTTCTCCAACATATAAACCGGCGCCCGTATCATATGGCTTTTATCCGCCAATGCCCGAGTAATCGACTGGCGTATCCAAGAATCGGCATAAGTAGAAAACCTAAATCCTCTCCTATAATCAAATTTTTCAATAGTCCGTAATAATCCGAAATATCCTTCGTTGAACAATTCTCTAAATTCCATTCCGAAAGACAAATACTCTCCAGCTATATCCCCCACTAACCCTAAATTGCATCTTAGCAGGCAATCAAGGATATCTTTTCTTTCGGAAGAACTAATCCCGTTCCCCAGGGCCTTAAAAAACTCGATTTCTTCCTCTCGGCTTAAGAGATACCCGCCGCCGCATTTCAATTTTTCCAATATTCTCTTAGCCAGATGCCAGCCGTCCTCTTTGATAACGCTAAATAACTCTCTTGCTAACTCCTCCCCTTCTTGAGCGTCTTCCCGGCCGCCTAGAAGATGCTTTTTCTCATGTTCAAAAAGTTTTATTAGAAGGCCTTCCTGGCCTGCTTGAATAAGTTTAACGATTAATTCGAAGGGGATATAAATGACAGAGTCATAAGCGCAGGCGAGTAAAAATCTATCTTTACTTTTATACCAAAGGAATCCCGGAGGGCTTCTTGAACTTATCCCAGATGCGGGGAGGACCAACTGGATATTTTCCTGGTTCAACCAATTCAATATCTGGGGAGTAAGGACTAATTCCGATCTTTTCTCCGAGGGCAAATCCTGATAGCTGAAGTTGCGGCTTTCTCTTAAGGCCTTGAAGATATTTTTTTCTGTTTCTTTTACCGCTTCCGCGTCCATCGCGCCGTCGGCAGCATAAATACCCAAGCCGCAGGCAAAAGAACTATTATTCTCCAATAATTCTTCTATTTTTTCTGTTTTTCCGCCTGAAGCAAACCAGGCAATGCCAGCAGGATTAGGCGCCTGGAGTAATGTCAGCCGTTTTTCCCTGATGGCCGCGACAACGGCATTGGCATAGGCAGTCGTGTAAGCAAAATATTCTGCCTCGGTATCCAAAAACGGGTCTTTTTCTCTTTCAAGCGGAGCACCATTGAGGTATCTATCATATTTAACATCCCAGGTTCTACGCTCTACAATATCCCTTATTTGCCATGACGTCTCGGCGACTAACTGCCTTACTTCTCCGATCAACTTGTCCCCTAATGGCTCGCTTCCCTCTTCTGCCTGGCGATGCAGCATAATACCCTCTATCCCTCTTAAATAAGGCAAAAGCGCCGGCCAAATTGTATCTTCTTCCTCGCTCAAATCTGCCAGCCATCTCCTGTCAGGGTAAAGCGCTTCATCAAGGCGATATTCAACCAGGGATTCTCTCATGCTGTTATTTTCTTTTTCCTGCCCGGGGATGCAATAAACAGAACCCGATTTCTTCTCCCTGTCTATTTCCCGCAGGATGCGAATGAGCTTCCTCTCAAATTCTTCATAAATTTCAACAATGACTTTATATATGGGAACAAGCGAAGGATGTTCTTTATTTGTCCTGCGGCTGTATCCCCTGGCTCCGCTGGCAAGCAACGCCCCTAAATTAAGGTATTGCACGTAAGAAATGATTTCCTTTAAATTCTTTTCTTGGGTATTTTCCGAAACCCTGAAGATATAATCAAGCCTGTGCCCGTCAAACTGGTTGACCCCATTCGGCTCTACTACCCTTATCCCTCTAATGACTATGCCACGGGCAGCGCCGGTGTCTCTATGCGGGGCCTCTTCTAAAGTACAAAATCTATCAATATCCGCGGTGGCGATAAATAAAGCCAATGCGATAAATCCCGGCCGCTCTCTAAACATGTCTTCGCCCAGGTTAAAATCCACCGATACCTGTAATTCTCCCGGCTTCACAAGATATTCCTTTACTTTCTTTGCCAGCTCATCAACATCTGAAGTAGGAGAAAATATTTTTTTGCCGGTGTCGGACTTGGAAAATTTGATAATGTCGGGATACAAAGACCGGAATATATTTAAAAATCTTATACTCGGAGTAGATAGTTCCCCGGGATAGAGCTTTGCGCCGACCCTGACCGCATCATAGAAATCTCTTCCCAATAAACACATCCTGACTTCCGGCCCGAATTGGCGCAGGACCAGCCAGAATTTGGAAAAAGGCGATTCTTCTTCATACCTATACCGCTCAATAGCAGGAGGAAAAAACTCGGCGGCAAGCTGGCTTAATTTAGTCTGCGAAAAGTAATGACGAATTACATCGTCGGGCAATAAATAAAGTTCATTCAAAAGCCCGACTATCTGCCCCTCTATGCTTTCCTTATTATATTCATATTCCCTGGCGGAAGAGAGGACATAAATATAACTTTTAATGCTGTCTACATTCGCAAAACGATAACCCACAGTAATCCCTGAAACTCTAATCTCTTCACATTCAGGACGGGTAGGAAAAGAAAAAAATCCGCGTATACCGTTAATTACACTTAGGACTATTACTGTTACTATTAGTAATAATACTATTCCCCCAAAAATCCATACCGGGATATATTCCATAATTTCATAAAAACTCAATTCATACGCGAATACATTCTGGGCGATAAGCGCGAAAGCGGCGGTCAAGGCCAGACTGCGAATCAGCCTTGTTGAAACTTTCGCGGGAACCAGATCCGGCTCGTGCGCGGGTTTGACCGGATACGGAGCAGGCTTAGGAAGCGGAATTCTCCTAGGCACCCTCACCGGCTCCTTACGAGGAGTAGTTTCTCTCCTGTTGCCAAAGATTCCGTTTGAAACGGACACGATTGAGAATGCTGAAAATATTAAAAGGAATGGCATCACAGTAAAAAGATTGTTGCAAGAAACAAAGGCGCATATAAATAAAGTTAACACGGAGAAACTGATAATGAAAGGTATTAATGCGCGGCCGCGATGATCCGCTAACCGGTTCGGGCCGGCTTCCTGCAACGCGCGGCTAAAGGCGCTTTCCGGGCCCCTGCTCAACGCTATATCTTTAATGTGCCGGGCCACTCCTTCGGTAAATCCTTCGTCGGCTAAAACCAACCGCAATGCCCTGGCTAGCCTGTCAAAAGCTACGCTATTAGCCTTCTGATCCAGAATATCCACAATCTTTATCAATACGGCATCTCTATCGGCTAGAAGATTCTCCGGAATCTCAACAATAGGTTTATTTTCTTTGATGGAGGCCTTGAATATCCCTTTTGACTTCCTGATTGCCGCCTCCTCTACCTGCCTAATTCTTTCCTCGCTTAAACACAGCAAATTCCCTATTTCTTTGCGCGTCTTTGTTTCGCCAAAAGTACTATACAATCCGTAACGCAAAACCAATATTATCCGCTGGTTATCATTTGGCTGTGAGAGTAATTTCCTTATATTTTCTTTTAATATATACCGGTTCGCATTTACTCTGGGAGAAACGAATTTGTTTTGTTCAATTAAATCTAATAGGCTGTCTTCCCCTGCGCCAAATGGAGAATCCAGGGAAATAGGGTCACAAGTTATAATTAGATTTTTAATAGCCTCTTCGGAAAAATCGGTAATTTCGGTTAACTCTTCCTGCGTGGGCTCTCTGCAGAATTCCTGGGTAAATTTCTCAGAAATTAAGCGTAATTTAGGTTGCTTATCCTGTATATATATCGGCACCTGTATCGTATGGAATTTATTCGCTAACGCCCAGATAATTGACCAACATATACAACGACCAGCAAAAGTAGAAAATCTATACCCTCTCTTATAATCAAATTCTTCAATACCCCGCAATAATCCTAAATATCCCTCGCTAACTAATTCTTTGAATTCTATTCCGCGGTGCAAATATTTTTTGGCTTTTTCGATTACCAATCCTAAATTACACCACCCTAAACAACCGACAATATCTTTTCTTTTGGAAGAATCAATTCCGGTCTCTAAAGTTCTAAATAATTCAACTTCTTCCTCTCGGCTTAAGAGATACCCGCCGCCGCATTTCAATTTTTCCAATATTCTCTTAGCCAGATGCCAGCCGTCCTCTTGGATAACGCTCAACAGCTCTCCTACCGGTTCTTTCCCTGCACATTTTAATCCCTTCAGATCAGCCTGTTGAAGCTCTCTTACATAGTCTGATCTACAGTTAAATCCTGCTTCTTTAAAATCATGGACGTAAATAGATAAAGACAGATTTTGCCGGTTAAGCAATTCTAAGGTATAGGCGACGTCTCTTCTATTCTGCTCTGTTTCAAAGGCTGCGTCAAACCTGCGGTTTAAGATATGAGAAAAATCGTGGGAAAGCCCAGTCATCATCTGGACAGTTGAACCGTTTATTCCTTTGTAAACGAAGATTACAGCCTGCTCGGGAATGGGTATTTGAATGGCGTAGGGATAGTTTGCCGGGATTTTGTCAACGCCGATAACTTTAATGGTTACTGGTTCAGATCTTACCCGTGACTTAAGCGCCTCGTTTAACGCTCCTTTCGCATCTTCGGAAAGACTTAGCTTTTTATCCGCCAAAAGAGTTACTCCTTCTACTCTAGTCAGTTCGATTAAGTCTTTCTCTGCAGCCTGGATTATTTTTACTGCTCCGCATATACCGTTTCTTTCAAAATCTTCGGCTACGGCAGGATGTTCCTGCGGCAGTTGAGAGGCTAACCAAGGGATAAATATACCGAATTTTTTCTTTGCCGGAATATTCTTTTTAAAAGATTCCAGCGCCTTTTTTACGGCAAAACTGGCATACCGCGAGGAGGATTTTTCCATAAGGCCGAAGGTGGTGTCGGAATAAGTATCCACTTCCGAAGCTGCCTTATTAAGCGCTTGGACAGTCAAAGGATCATCAAATTTTCTATTGACTATAACATCGGCGGCCAGGCCGCGGATATAATAATCCTCGTGTTTTAACGCCTCCCTGAGGAAAACACGCGCCTGCGGGTCATTAAGTTCTCCGCGAACCCAGATGACATTGAACCGGGCACCCTTATGGCGCATGATTCCTTCCAAAGATAAAACTTTATCGTAGAATTTATAATAACGGGATTGCTCTGAAGGGCTCAATTTCAGGCCGCCAAGCGCTTTTACCGCCGCCTCGCGGACTATCTCATCATACAAAACGTTAGGTTCTCCGGATACACTGGCAAGCATAAGCACATCAAAAACGAAAGGCACATCTTTATACCGACCAAGGAGTTTCGCTGCTTCCTCCATGCGCTTAGGATACACAA
>JAQUOO010000011.1 GCA_028717055.1 Candidatus Omnitrophota bacterium
ACTTGGTATGCGCACAGCATGGTCTGGAAATGGGGGATGGGGCCTTCGGGATTAATCGGAAATTACACCATGATTGAAAATATGCGCGAAGATTATGGTTCGTTTAGAGGAGAAAAGTCCTCTCTCCTCTCGGAAGAATTAAAAGAACAATTGAATAGCGACGTGCAAAAGATCTTAAATGAATGCCTTGGGGAAGTCGAAGATTTACTTAAACGCGAAGATGCCCTGCTGGAACGTTTTGCGCAGGAACTCCTTAATAAAGACGAGCTTAATTATGATGAAATTGAAGCTATCTTTAAAGATTTTGGCAAAGCCCGCCCTTGTATTAGTTAGCGTAATATCCATTCTTTTCTCCGGATGCTCAAGCCGCATAGAACCCACATATAAAGAAAAGGATATCCCCTATATAATCAAAAGGATATGCAAAGAAGAATACAAGCTTGATGTTACCGCTAAACGTATCCATAACACCATTTGGATTTACGCGCCCTTAGATAGAATCCTCAGTAAGGATTATGGCTTAAAAGAAGACAAGATCTTTGATGAAGAAGTTCTCGATAAAATCAGAAACATTATCAGCACCATCGGACGGGTATTGATAAGCTCGGATAACACTCCGGAATTCTTCGTATTCACCGCTTCAGATATAAAACTCGGCATTGACTACACTATGATTGGGAGCGTATTGGATATAAAGAAATCTTACGCGGATTTCATTCCCTGGATGGAAGCTAACCGCAGGTATGTAAACAGATTCAGAGTGGTTTCCGAGGCCATAGGAGACGCTTCCGGCCTGCACCTAACCCCTCACGATATTACTATGGGCGATTTTCTGGCTGAACAAATTGCCCAAAGGATCGGCGCAAGGTTTCAGGATGAAGAATTGAAGAAATATTTTAAGGTTGATAAATCCGAGGGCAGGCTTAACGAAGGGGTATTTTCTTTTGAATATTCGATAACCCGGACGGCTGAACCCAAAGAAAAAATAGATATCGATAATGAAGCGCTTAAGATTATTACCTACTGTTTAAAGGCCTACGAGTTTAACGATTTTACAGAAATCACTCTTATAGATTCAAATACCCAAAATAAGATTACCCTTAACAAGGCGGCGATACTTAACCGCCCTAACGGCCTGTAATCCTTACTCTTCTTCCTTTTAATCTGAACCTGCCCAGCGCAACTACTTTAATCGCTTCAGGATAAAGCAAATGTTCCGCCCTGTGGATTCTGGCTTCCAGAGAATCCAGGGTATCGGTTTCTTTAACTTTGACTTCTTTCTGCAATATTATCGCTCCGTGATCTATATGCTCGTCTACAAAGTGCACGGTGACTCCGGTGATCTTAACTCCATAAGCAAAAGCGTCCTTTATCGCATGCGCCCCCTTGAAAGAAGGCAGCAGGGCCGGATGAATATTGATAATACGGTTTCTATAGGCCTGCACAAAATCAGGGCCAAGCAGGCGCATGAACCCTGCCATAACGATCAAATCTATTTTTTCCTCTTTTAACGAATTAATTATCTCTTTCTCGAAATCCTCTTTGCAGGCAAAGTCCCCTCTTTTTACCAAGGCTATTTTTATTTTAAATTCCTTTGCCTTACTTAAAACAGGGGCTTGTGGATTATCGCAAACCAGAAGCGCCAAATTAACTTTCAGGCTCCCTCTCTTTACCGCCTGGGCAATAGCGTTAAAATTTGTCCCTTTACCCGAAGCAAATATAGCGATATTTTTCATATTTTGCAATCCTCAGCCATCAAATTACTTACTACAGTTAAATGTCAAAGGCCAAAGCACAAAATTCAAAATAAATTGAAATGACAAATGCCCAATGACAAAACCTTGGTTTTTACATTTGTAATCTTGATTTTGAATTTATTTTGGATTTTGAATTTTGTCATTTGTCATTAAAGTTTTTATCTCTTCCACTCTTTTCCTCACCGCTTCGATTACTGCGCCTGATGATACGCTTGCTCCGGTAATCGCCTGCACCCTGGACACATCCTTAATATTTCTGAACCGGTCGGTAAATTCCGGCTCTGCCACTTTAGAGCCTAACCCGGGAGTTTCGTTCTGCGATAAAACTTTAATCGCAGTGATAGTCCCGTCATTTAACATCCCTACAAGCGTCTTTATTTCGGAATAACTTTTCCCGGTAGCCGTAAAGCAGGCACCCGCCAATTTTCCGTTTTTATCCCTGGCCTCATAATAAATGATCTCATTTCCTTTATTTACCGGAACAAAACTGGCTGCCTCGGGAAATACTTCTTTCAAAGGCAAATCTTCGGCTTGCGCGCTAACAAAGAACAACCCGATTATCAAGATAAAGGCCAACGTCAATCTAGCCATGAAATCTTGCGGTTAATTACCAGATTAACCGCTCCCAATAGGCTTACTATGCATCCGACGGTAACCAGAATCGACAGGTGCGAGATTCTCTCGGCCAAGAAACTGCTGACAAACATAAATAAGAGAAAGCCTAAATGCATAACAATTTCAAGCGAGCTAAAAACTTTGCCCATCATAGCGTTGTCGCTTACTTTATGAATTATGGTGTTCGACGCTATCATCACCGGAGAAATCACTACGCCCAGGATAAACGCCAAACTTTCGGCAACGATCAAATATGGATAGTAATGTATTATCATGGCAAAACCAACCAGCATCGCGCCGCTAAAAATGAGAGAGCTAAAAATCATTTTATAATGAGAAATCCTGTGGCCAAAACGTCCATAGAACAGAGAGCCGGCAAACAAACCGATTCCTAAAAACATAATCAGTAGCCCTAAATCCTTAGTGGCCGAATGCAGGGTATTTTGGACAAAAACAATTACTACTACATAAGCCGAACCCAAAGCCGCCCATAAAATAAACATTACCCAGGCGGCAAAACGGATATCTTTTTTCTGGATAAAATATAATACCCCTTCCCTGATCTCCTGGAATACGGATTTCCTGATTACCTCGACCAACCCTTCTGCCCCTGTTTTCGGATTTAAAGCGGGAGTCTTCTTCAGCTTCCTGGAAATTAAGAATATCAGTGTTCCTGAGACAAAAAAACTAAAAGCATCCAGGTAAAAACCGCTTTTAGCTCCCAGCCACTCTACCACGATACCGCTGATCCCAAAACCGGCGACAGCCGCGATCATGCCGGTAGTATTCACCAGCGAATTTGTCAGTAACAAATCTTTTTTCTCAACCAAATCCGGGACTATTGACAGCTTGGCCGGAACGAAAAATCTCCCGATAGAGAAGGTGAGGAATATAATCACGTATATCAAAGTCATGCTCTTGGCGTAAAACAGAAAAAAAGGTATGGTAAAAACCAGCGCTGCTCTAAGCAGGTCACAGGTATACATGGTCCGGCGCCTATCCCATCTATCCACATATACTCCGGCTATCGGGCCAATCAAAAAAACCGGGATAATGGTAAAGGAGAGAATTTTGGCTATCCCCATGGTTGAGCCCTGAGCCCTCTGATAAACAAAGTAAATCAAAGCCATCTGGTTTAGCCTATCACCAAGCTGAGAGATGATTTGCCCCAACCATAAGAGAAAGAAATTACGGTTTTTTAATACTTCGCGGAAATGGGACATCTATTTTACAGAGCCGATGAGTGGAATCGAACCACCGACCTTGACTTTACGAAAGTCCTGCTCTACCAACTGAGCTACATCGGCATATGATGAGTAATTATATCAACAATTCAGATATTAGTCCAAGAAAAAAATATTTGACAAAATCGGCAAATGTGCTAACGTATTAATATCATTAACGTTGCAAGGAGAAGTTAACATTTTTTTAAGGAATAGGAAAAATCCGTAAAGCAAAGTAAACAAAAAATGCGCTTTACGGCTTTTTTATATACAGTAGCCCCGCGTTTACGAAACCTGGGTCCAGGGGGGGTCAATCAGCAGCCCTTAAGGTTAAGGGAATTGGAGGAGGTGAAAAGAAACAGATGGCAAAAGGTAAAGTGAAGTGGTTCTCAAACCAAAAAGGTTATGGTTTTATCACCACCGAAGACGGTAAAGACGTTTTCGTTCATTACAGCGCTCTTAAAAGCGATGGTTATAAAACTCTTGAGGAAGGCCAAGAAGTGGAATTCGAGGTTACTCAAGGCCCAAAAGGCGACCAAGCTACTAACGTTACAAAATTATGAAGTTTTTTAGCGGCTAATATTTTCCCGCCGCGAAAGCATAAAATGGTAACGTAAAAGTTTTTGAACAACAAAACCCCCGGCAGATTAACCCGGGGGTTTTGTTTTAAAGGTTAACACATTTTTCTTGCCCAAAAGCAGCTACAACCCGCTCAAGCATATCATGCATATGCGCCAGGAAAATTCCGTAATTTGTAATCGGTGTATGAAACGCGGAAGCATAACCTATCCTACTTAACATTTCTCTCCTGTTAAGCATACATCCACCGCAATGAATAATCAAAGAATACCCGTTTAGATTAGACGGAAAATCATAACCGGCAACATGCTCGATAATAATCCCTTTCGATTTAGAATTAAGATACCCGGGTATAACAACCCTGCCGATATCATCACCTATCGGATGATGCGTGCAGGCTTCGGCAATTAAAACCCTTGAACCGGCTTTCAGATTATCTATCTGGCGCGCCCCATCAACAAGGATGTCTAAATCTCCTTTATACCGGGCGTATAAAACCGAAAATGTGGTAAGCGCGATATTCTGCGGGATAAATTTTGCGACACTTGACAACACCTGCGATTCGGTAATGACAAGTTTCGGCGGATTCTGCAGATTATTCAACGCATCTTCCAGTTCCGGTTCTTTTACCACCAAAACCTGGCAATCCGTATCAAGCACATCCCTGATTGTCTGGACCTGTGGGAGTTTAAGCCGGCCCTTCGGCGCTTCCATATCCAATGGCGCCACCATCAAAACGAGGTCGCGCGGCGCAAGAATATCCTTTAGTATAGACTTTCTTTCGTAATCATCGGGGGCAAGCCCGACTATTCTTTTTCGCAATTCCCCTATTCCTTCATTTTTAAGCGCGCTTACGCATATATAATTTATTTTCTTAAGTTGTAGTTCCGACAAAAGTCCGCCTGCAATATTACCCTGGTCGATTTTATTGATTACGGCTATCAACGGCACCCCCCTGGCATTAACTTCTTTTATAAAATTAATTTCGTGTTCTCCTAATGCCTGGGAGCGATCTATAACCAAAAGCGCTATATCCGTCTTATTGAGGATTTTATAAGCCTTCTTAACCCGCATCTCTCCGATTTTTCCGGAATCATCAATACCACCGGTATCTATAACCACAACCGCTCCTATATCGTGTATCTCCATCGCCTTATACACGGGGTCAGTGGTAGTGCCAGGGATATCTGAAACAATGGCAATATCCTGCCCGGTTATAGAGTTTATCAAGGTGGATTTCCCGGCATTTCTCCTGCCGAAGATTCCTATATGCATCCTGTTGCTTAGAGGCGTGTCATTCATTGCGCTCCTCCTTAATTAAATAAATGGCGTTTTTTTATTGAATGCCCGGCTGAATAATCTAAAAACCTTCCCGAGATTTTTGCTTTTTCATCCATACATAATATACATTTTTCCGAAGCCTCTTTTAGGCATGTCTTTCCCGGATATATTTCATACAAGGCTCTATACCGCAAAGGGGTAAAATTCGGCATTAAAACATTAGCGCCGGATTTAAGCCCTTCTATCCTGTAGTCAGCGCCGGCGCTGCCTAAAGCAGTTGTTGCCGGCATATGCGCATCCCGGGTAATTATGCGGGTCAAGGCGATAACCTTTAATGTCAAACGGATATCTCCCGGCTTATCATTTGCAAAAAAGGTCCCGGGATGGGGAATGAACGGCCCTATTCCGATCATATCGAAATTCTTATCTTGAAAAAACAGAATGTCGCGGGCAAGAGAATCTACTGTCTGCCCTCTTAAGCCAACCAACACCCCTGAACCTACCTGATACCCAAGGCTGATAAGATCATCCAGGCATTTCAGGCGTGATTCAATAAGCCTTCCCGAATGCGCCGCAGCGTATACCTGAGGATCGGTAGTTTCAATTTTTAGAAGATACCTGTCGGCTCCTGCGTCACGCCATAGCCTATATTCACCATAAGGTTTCTCTCCGACAGAAAGGGTAACAGCCAAACCAAAATTACTCTTTATATCTTTAATAATTCCCGCCAGCCATAGAGGGTCAAGCCCGTTATCTTCACCAGACTGTAGAACCACAGTCTTTATATTCACGGCGCTTAAATCTCCGATAGCGCGCATTATTTCGTCCCTGGACATTCCGTATCTTTTGATAGAAGACCCCTGCTTGTTTAAACCGCAATAAAAACAGCTGTTGGCGCAATTATTGGAGAATTCCACTAATCCCCTCAAAAGAACCCCCTCGCCGATAAATTCTTTCCTTACCTTATCGGCAAAAGAAAACAGGCATTTCAGTTCTTTTTCATCTTCCAATAAAAGAAAATGTTTTATCTCCTTAAAACTCTGCCTGGGGTTTTCGTATACTTTATTTAAAACATCTTCGAGCTCGCCAACCATATTAAACATAAGCATCCCTTACGCCTTTATCAATATCATGGAAAAACGTGCTTAATTCAAGCTGCGCGCGCTCATCCAGATTCTTACGCGCCTGTCCAATCAAACCATAACCCGCTTTCTTTACCCCGGGAGAAGCGAAATCATCAAGGTATTCTTTCAAGGTTATGAGGGCATTAAAACTGCATTTATCCTTAATCAGCCCCGGCTTGGCTAAATTCATGAAGGCCTCTCCGGTGCGTTCCCGGCGGTAACAGGCAGCGCAAAAACTGGGAATAAAATCTTTGGCGATTAAAGTGCCGATTATCTCATCCAGGCTGCGCTGGTCGCCTATGCAAAACTGCACATCGCTGTCCGAGTTATTGTCCGCTGAAGAATAGCCTCCGGGAGAAGTCCGGGATTCAGCGCTTATCTGCGATATGCCGAAACCGCAAAGCTCATCCCGCGCCTCGGATGTTTCCCGCGTAGAAAGGATCATCCCCGTATACGGCACTGAAAGCCGCAATACAGCAACCAATTTCCTGAAATCAGCGTCAGAAACAGGATACGGAATCTTGAAATCAGTTCCCTGCGCCGGTTCAATTCTCGGCACCGAAATTGTATGCGGGCCTATGCCGAACGCCTTCTCAAGGTATTCGATATGCGAAAGCATCGCCAGCGTATCAAACCTGTAATCATAAAGCCCATAAAGCACGCCCATGCCTATATCATCTATCCCCGCCTGAAAAGCGCGGTCAATAGAATCAATACGGTTATCCGGATCGCTTTTTGGCCCCGCAGGATGCATAACACGATAAGTCTGGTCGTGGTAAGTTTCCTGGAATATTTGATACGTTCCGATACCTGCTTCTTTTAACTTTCTGAATTCATCCACTTCCAGCGGAGCGCAATTTATATTTACGCGTTTTATGGCATGCGGCCCTACGCGTTCCTCATATATCGCCTTTATCGCTTCAACATAGAAATCAACCCCGCCGTTAACTTCTCCGGCCACCATGAGAATACGCTTGTGCCCGCGCTCAAGGAGAAACCGGGTCTGCTGGCGTATCTGGCTGATATCGAGGCGGCGGCGCTTGGTTAATCTGTTATCTGCGCGGAAAGCGCAATACAAGCATTTATTCACGCAAAGATTACTGATGTAAAGAGGAGCGAACAAAACAACGCGCCTGCCGTAAACCTTCTCCTTTACAAAATACGCGGCGCTAAAAATCTTATCAAGCAACGCTTTGTCTTCGACCATTAAAAGCGCTGCCGAATCTTCCAGCGATAACCGTTTAAGCGAACGCGACTTGGCAAGAATAGCCTCAACCTCGGCTTCGCTTGCCTTGGCGGCATTACCAATCAAGTCGCTTATTTTGCCGGCGTTTATATGTTTCATATTCCCGTTACTCTCCCGATGAACGCTTACGGTATCCCTGCAGGATTTCGGAAACCTTTTTTGGGGTAAGCGAACCGTAGATCTTTCCGTCAATCATCATAACCGGCGCCAAGCCGCAGGCTCCCAAACAGCGCGCTTCTTCCAAACTGAATAAACCATCGGAAGTCATACCTCCGATATCGATCTTTAATTCTTCCTTCAATTTCTCGAGTATTTCTCCTGCGCCTTTTATGTAACAAGCAGTCCCTAAACATATCGCGATAACATGTTTTCCGGGTTTCTTGAGTTTAAAGTAATGGTAAAAGGTTGCCACCCCCCAGATATGCGCGGTGGGAATATTCATAGTCGCGGCCACTTCGTCCATGGCATCCCTATCCAAATAGCCGTAAAGCTCCTGCACCTTATGCAAAATGGCAATCAAATTCGACTCTGAACGGCTTAGGCCTTTTAAGGCGTCCATAAACCGGTTAAGCTCGGATAGTTTTGAATCTTGAGCCTTGGCTGAACACGACATTCTAATATCCTCCCAAAAATAACTAACGCGCGGTTAGCTCCTGCGGAATAATACCGCGTGGAAATTTAACCTTATAATGAGTATGCAAAAGTTCATGCGATTTATCGCCCAAAGGTTTGCCTAAAAATTCTTTATAGAGCCTGCGGATATCAGGATTGTTGTGCGCCCGGCGGATTGTCTTATGCCGGTCGATATCATAGAGGGCTTGGGCGCGCTTCTTAAGCGTATCTTCGTCAAGCGGTATAGAATTAAGGCCCGCGTAAGGCTGACCTCCTCCTCCGATGCACCCTCCGGGACAGCCCATAATTTCGATAAAATGATAGCGGCCGGGGTCCTTGCGGACAATCTCCAAGAGCGCGTTAGCGTTACCTAGCCCGTGGGCTACTGCAACGCGCACCTGGGCGCCATCAAGATTAATCAAACCCTCCTTGATGCCTTTTAACCCGCGCAACTCGTTTATCTCGATTTCCATCAATGGCTCTCCAGTATAAAGCTCATAAGCGGTGCGGATGGCCGCTTCCATAACGCCGCCAGTTGCTCCGAATATAGCGCCCCCTCCGCTGGAAAGCCCTAGCGGTTTATCAAAATCCTCTCCTTTGATATTAATGAAGTCGACCCCTCCGGATTTAATCATCCAGGCAAGTTCTCTGGTGGTTACGACTATATCTACCGCCGGCATTCCATTAACCCGGAGTTCCGGCCGTGCAGCTTCATATTTCTTGGCTGTGCAGCACATTACCGCCACACTCAATATTTTCTTAGGCTCGGTTTTAATCTTACCGGCGAAATAAGTCTTGAGTAAAGCCCCCATCATAGACATGGGAGATTTACAAGTAGAGATGTTATCAATCAAATCCGGATAAAACTGTTCCATGCATTTCATCCACGCGCTGGAGCAAGAAGTAATCATCGGCAGTTTTCCTTTGCCTTTAAGCCTCTCCAAAAACTCGCTGGCTTCTTCCATAATCGTAAGATCCGCGCAAAATTGGGTGTCAAAAACATAATCAAACCCTAGCCTGCGCAATGCCGCCACGGTTTCTTTCTCTTTTGATACTCCGGGTTCAAAACCAAAGGCTTCGCCGATTGCCGCGCGCACAGACGGGGCAAACTGGACGATTTTCACCAAGTTATCATCCTGCAATTTTTCGAAAAGCTCCTGCGTATGATTTTTCTCGACGAACGCCGCTGTCGGGCAGACATTGATACACTGTCCGCAGGCAGTGCAGACGCTTTCACTAAAAGGCATATCGTATGCAGGGATTACCACCGTCTTAAAACCCCGGTAAGCGTAACCTAAATTATTTACCTTTTGGATCTCCGAACAAATACGCACGCACCTGCCGCAAAGTATACATTTATTCGGGTCCCTGATTACGGATTCCGAGGAAAGATCTTTTGCATAACACTTTCTCTCTCCCTCAAAATGCCTGTGTCGCAGCCCCATAGCGTAAGCTAAACGCTGCAATTCACAGATACCGTCGCGTTCGCAGGTATGACAGTCTTCGGGATGATTGTCCAAAATAAGTTCAACGATATCTCGCCGGGCAGTCCTGAGCTCTTTGGTATGCGTAAGAATCTTCATCCCGTCGGCAACCGGATAAGCGCAGCTTGCCACATAATTCTTCATCCCTTCCACCTGCACTATACAAACACGGCAGGCGCCTTCAATAGAAAGCTTGGGATGATAGCAGAGCCGCGGGATATGATAACCAAGCTTATCAGCAGCCTGCATTATCGTCTGGCCGTCTTCTATTTCATAAGGCCGATTATCTATGTAAATCTTGATTTTCTTTGGCATATCGATTCTCCTAAACTCGAGCTATGGCGTTAAACTTACAAGCCTTGTAACAAGCTGCGCATTTAACACATTTATTTTTATCTATCTCATGCTTATTTTTTAAAACGCCGGTTATCGCGCCAGCCGGACAGGCTTTCTTGCAAACTCCGCATCCGACGCATTTATCAGTGACTGTATACTCCAGAAGCGACGGACAAAAATGCGCGCGGCATTTCTTATCTTTTATGTGTTCTTCGTATTCGGCGCGAAAATTCTTAATAGTGCTTAAAACGGGGTTGGGCGCTGACTGGCCAAGCCCGCAGAGGGAAGCCTTCTTAATCATCGTTCCCAACCGTTCCAATTTTTCTATATCTCCTTCTTCCCCCTTGCCCTCGGTTATACGCGTAAGTATCTCCAGCATCCGTTTTGTCCCTTCCCTGCAGGGAGCGCATTTACCGCAGGATTCATTCTGGGTAAATTCCAGAAAGAACCTTGCGACATTAACCATACAGGAATCTTCGTCGATAACAATCATTCCTCCGGAACCCATAATCGAGCCTGCCTTCGCCAGGGAATCATAATCAATAGGAGTATCCAGATATTCCTCCGAAAGGCAGCCGCCGGAAGGCCCGCCTGTTTGAATAGCTTTGAATTTCTTGTTACCAGGAATACCCGCCCCTATATCATAAACTATTTCCCTTAGAGTCGTGCCCATCGGCACTTCCACCAAACCGGTATTGGTAATTTTACCCGCTAAAGCAAAAACTTTTGTGCCTTTGCTTTTTTGTGTGCCTATGGAATTGAACCAATCGGCGCCATGAATAATGACAACCGGGATATTTGCCCAAGTCTCGACATTATTGATAAGCGTTGGTTTATCAAAAAGCCCCTGAACCGAAGGAAACGGCGGACGAGGACGAGGCATACCGCGGTGGCCTTCGATGGAATGGATTAATGCGGTCTCTTCACCGCAAACAAAAGCGCCTGCTCCCAGGCGTATCTCGATATCGAAAGAAAAATCCGAACCTAAAATATTTTCTCCCAAGAAACCCGCGCTCTTGGCATCGGCGATTGCTTTCTCCAAACGCTTTACCGCCAGGGGATATTCAGCCCTGATATAAATAATACCCCTGTGCGAACCTATAGCGTAACCGCCGATAGCCATACCCTCTATAACCGTATGCGGGTCGCCCTCGATAGTGCTGCGGTCCATAAACGCTCCGGGATCCCCTTCATCAGCGTTGCAAATAATAAATTTTTCCTCGCTTTGTTGGCGCGCGGTAAGTTCCCACTTGATACCCGTCGGGAATCCTGCGCCCCCGCGGCCGCGTAAACCTGATTTCTTTACCGTATCGATTACCTGAACAGGAGGAATATCGGTTAAAACCTTAGCCAACGCTTCATATCCTCTAACCGATAAATAATCATCTATATTTTCAGGGTCAATAATACCGCAATTCCTTAAAACTATGCGCATCTGCTTGCTGAAGAAATCCACATCTCCAAAAACCTGAAAAAACTTTCCGCAAAGATGCCCTTCTTCAAACCTTTCTTTCTCCGGATGCTTTAATTTCCCGTTATCCGCCCACTCTCCGATTACTTCTCCCTTTTTCAGGTGCCTCTCTACAATCTGTTTGGCCATTTCCGGGGTTACTTTGCAATATTTCACCGGAACCTTACCGTCTTCCATAATTTCAACCGTAGGCTCGAAATTACACCTTCCCGCACATCCTTTCTGCGACACGCAGACATCGGTCAAGCCGGACTTAGCCGCCTGCAAAAATATATCCATTACCTCTTTTGAACCCGCAGCAATTTCACAAGTAGCCATTCCTACATGAACGCGCTTAACAGAAAGATATTCTTTACTGTGGATGCGGTCTAAAGCTTCCGAGCGTTTCTTTTTGAGGATATCCAGCGGCGCTATCATATTTTATCTTCGCCTTTCTTTCCTAAAATATTCACAAAGTAAACGAGATTTTCCAATTCGATTTCCAGATTGACGTTATTGATAGTGCAATCATTGGGAGCCTTAAGCCTTAGGGGAGCGAAGTTAAGTATGCCCTTGATTCCTGCGGCGAACATAGTATCGGCAGCGCGCTGGGCGCCAATTTCAGGAACCGCCAGCACCCCCACCTTTACATTATTGGAAACCACGAAATCTTTCATCTCTTCTATCGGCAAAACAGGAATTTGAGCGTTTTTGGCGAACTTGAGCGGGTCTATATCGAAAGCTGCTTCTATTTTTATTCCTTCTTTTTCAAAACCCCGGTAATGCATAAGCGCGTAAGCTAAGTGTCCTGCCCCGACAATGATCACTCTCTCAACCCTGTCTTTTCCCAATATACCGCCGAGTTTCTCAAGAAGCGAGGCTATCTCATAACCTCCTTTGCGGTTTCCGGTAATGCCAAAAAGCGAGAAATCTTTCCTTACCTGCGAAGCGGTAACGCCTATGGCGTCGGCAAGATTGTCCGAAAAGACCTTTACAAACCCCAAGTCTCTTAAGCGGTAAAGCGCGTTTTTATATCGAGAAAGCCTTATAATGCAATTTCTATTCGTTATCATATTGTTCCTTTTTTCACAATATAATTGAATTATAACATTAGCTATTTACTTGTCAATACTTTATTGTGATTTAATTCACAACAAGTTCTTAAAAAATATATGGTGTTGGGTTTCAATATCCCTAGCACTTCCAGATAACCCTAGGGATGTTTCTTGCCGGTATCCGGCTATAGCGGTATTTGGAATACCCGATCATCATCGCCGCTCCGGCATAAGCGCGTAAAGATATGCCTACAAATTTCCTTACTTCTTCCGACATATTGATTGCCATATTCACATACCCTGCCCAGCAAGCGCCCAGGCCCAGACCGAATGCCGCAAGCTCAAGGTAGGCCGCTGCAATCGTACATGACTGCGGAACCATCAAATCATCTTTAAGGCCATAAGCAATCACTATACAAGGCGCTCCCCGGCAGATTAAATCTTTTCCTTCTTTCCATGATTCAACCAAACGGTCAAAACTAAAAGATTCTGCCATCTCGGGCTTAGAGTTCAAAATGCCTTCCATCCATTTAGAAACCAGGCTTCCTAAATCATAAACCTTTTCTTTGCCCATAACTACCGCCCAATTAACCGGCTGGCGATTAATCCCTGACGGCGCATACCGGGCAATATCCAAAAGTTTTCCTATTAGCTCCTTGTCTACAGGCTGATCTTTATATACTCTAATCGAGCGCCGGGCTTTTAAAAACATCTCCACCTGCCCTGCTCCAGGCAGCTTGGAATAATCAAGCCGCATCGAATCCTTAACATCCATCGTAGAAAGCCTTATCGCTCCGGAGGGGCAAAAAGCAAAACAATGCCCGCAGTTAATGCAAATCTCGCCGCCACCCGGAATGAATTCCGGCACGCGTTCTTTCTCATCCATCTTCAGGATATGTACAGGGCAGACCTCAACACACTTTCCGTCTCCCGCGCATATTTTCTTATTCACTTCGATAGTAATCATATAGAGCCTTCATTCCCGTAAACACCGTTGACCCCAATCACGATTTTTTTCAATCTAGAGCCCTGATTCCTCTTGCCTTGCAACCTGCTGCAAAATCTGATTTGCGGCACAGGCATCATCGTTATAATCATCGTTTCCTGAATTAGAATTGACCGGATTACTTTCCAGCTTCGCCATAGTGTTTTCCGAATACATGGGAACCTTGCCTTTATATTTATTCCGGTAAATTTTGCCTTCAAAGACATTCCCCCAAACGTGAATATCTTTTAATTGCCTAGAATCAACAGCCAAAGGATCCTCCTGAAGAATGGTAAAGTCGGCAATCTTGCCCACAGCAATACTGCCTATCTCTTTTTCTTTTTGCAGAACATAGGCGGCATTAATAGTAATAGCTTTTAACGCATCTTTAACACTGATCTTTTCCTCAGGCCCGGCGACTTTACCAGACATAGTCAAGCGATTTACCGCGCACCAGGCAAGGGTAAGCGGGCTGGCTGGCGCCATTGGCGTATCAGAATGCAAAGATAAAGGGATATTATTTCTCAACAGGGAATTGCTGCGCACCATATATTGCGCTCGCTCCGGACCAAGCCCGACTTCCGAATATCTATCAGCCAAAACATATACATAATAAGGATTAACGCTAACAATGCCGCCTAATTTACTAAGCAATGCGGACTGTTTCGGCTCAGAGACGCAGTAATGTTCCAGAGAGAAACGGTGATCCTGGCGCGGATTTTCTTTCATTAATTTATCCAGAATACCGATGCTCACATCGTTGCCCAAATCTCCGTTAACATGGATACGAATCTGATAACCGGCATTCCAGTATAATCTGGCGCTGTCTTCCAGCTCCTGCGGAGGCTGAATCCACTGCCCTTTGTGGCCGTCAAGATAGGGATCTTTTAACTGCATATCCTGGGAAAAAGCAGCGCCGTCACAATAAAGTTTGATTTGCTTGGGTAAATAATAAACGCGGTGCCCGTTTTTATGGCAAATAATTTCGGTTTCTTCAAGCGCTTTCGCCGGGCCGTATTTTTCATAGAGCACCTGGCCGCTGGGAATCAGTAAATTCCTAAAAGACGTCCAATCGTTGTCAAACACCAGCTTCATTAGCTCCAAAGCAAAACCAGGCAGCATTATACCGGGATCCGCGGTGGTTGTCAGGCCGCTGGCGCTGACATACTGCTTGCACATTTCCAGGCCGCGGAAAAAACGAAGCGGCGAAGCTATGTGGGGATAAAGCGGTTTTACCACCAGGGAAAGCCCGGCTTCCCAGAAATGCCCGTTAGCAAAATCGGTTTGTTCGCTGGCATGGCCGTGCCCTTTAAGCGTCTGGCCTGTAATCTTCATGGCATTGAGCGCGGCAGTATTCAGATAGAATTCATGCACAGAACGATGCCAGACAACAATTGGCCGGGTTAAAGAAATTCCGTCGAGATCCTTGCGGGAAAGTTTACCGTGAAAGTATTGATGATAACCCCAGGTAAAAAGCCATTCTTTCTTGTCTTTCATCGCCTTTTCAGTAGCGCGCAGTTTTTCCAAATAGGCATTGCGTCCGCTAATGCCTTTTATCTTGGCCCAAGGCAGATCCCAATCATCAGGAGTAATAAAGTGCATCGGCGCAACCAGAGCGAACAACCAAAGGTGAAGATGCGGGTCAATCAACCCCGGAATAATGACCTTGCCGGCAAAACGGTTATCGATTCGATAATTTCTCCCCTTGAGAATTCTTTTAACCTCCTCAAGGCTGCCAACCGCAATAATCCGATCTCCATCAACCGCAACCGCTGCAGCTAACGGTCTATTTTCTTCCATAGTAATTATCTTTTTGGCGGTATAAACTACTGCTTCATCTTGCGGCGTAAACATTTTCCCAATGGATTCCAGCGAAAATGTCTGGGCAAAAGCCTGGCTGGTCAAGAAACAAAATAATAATAAAGTTATAAAGATTTTCGGCATAGCGCTCTCCTTTCCAAAAGCATCCCTTACTTTTTTAGAGGATATTTCTTGCAGGTGAATTTTACGCCTTCGGGGCAATAGCCAAACGCAACGCACTTTGCGCCTGAATTATTGAAAACCGCGGGTAGTTTCTGCCTGCATATCTTTAGCATTTCTTCGGCCAGCCTCCTAATCTCCCACTGCGCGCGAGCGCAGCAGCGTTCCTGAAAAAAATGCTCCAGTTCCCGGCAGTTCATCGTAACTACTATCTTTGTCTCGGAGGCCTGCGGCAATACAAAACGCGCATCCTGATTAGCGCTCTCCCCTTTCTTGCCTTTATTTTCAAAGGCCTTCAAAAGACAGTTGTAACTTTTCTGGATTTCCCGCATAGTATTTACATATTCTTTCCTCATTTCTTCGTCTGTTTCTATCGAAGGAGGGATAATATAATCAAAATCCGATTCTTTGACATAACGCTGGCTTTGTTGTGAATACGAAGCGATTCTATGCCGTACCAATTGGTGGGTTAGCGCGCGGGAGACCCCTTCGATGGCAAAAGTAAATTTCACATGCTCAAGGGGACTTTTGTGGCCCGAGGAAACGACCTGCCTGACGAATTCTTCCTGTTTCACGGGGTCTTTCAAGCCTTCGGCGAATATCTGCCCGGCAAAGCTTGCCGAATAACACTGCCGGCAGGCCGCATAGATTATCGACAGGGCATTTTGTGAAAAATCCAACAGCTCTATGTGCAGTTCTACTTGCGCCATTTATAGCCTCCCTCTTACTCAACCAAGTTGTATTTATCTACATTAAAAATAAAAATCTTTTTCAAGATTATCTGGTCAAAAGCCTGTTTAACAATGCCGACAGGCAATAAAAAACCGAAGCAAACAAAACTATCGTGGCTCCGCTTGCCGTCCCCCAATAATACGATACGATTAAACCGGCGATACCGGAAAAAACGCTTATGATTACCGCCCCTGCCGTATATGAATGCGTGTTTCGCGCGAAGTTACGGCTGGCTGCCGCAGGTAAAACCAGAAGCGAATTAATGATTAAAATACCCGCCAGCCGTATCGAAACAGTCACTGCAATCGCAAGCAGTATCGTAAAGCTCGTCTCGATTAGAAATGTGTTAACTCCCCGGCTGCGCGCCAAGGAAGGATTAACGCTGGTGATTATCATAGCATTACCTGCTATGCGCCAGTAAACCAAAACAACTATCGCTATCAAAGAAAACCAGGCAATTTGCTTGGACGTAACTGCCAGGATATCCCCGATCAGATAGCTCGTATATTTAACGAACCCGCCCTGCCTGCTTAAAATGACAATACCTAACGCAACAATAAAAGCAAAGAAAACGCCCAAAACGGTATCGATGGACGCCCTGGTTATATCTTTCAAGAAGTTTATGCCTATTGCCAAAGCTACCGCCAGAATAATCATCGGCAGCGTCGGGTCATAAAAACCCAAAAGCACGCCTATCGCAATTCCCGTAAGCGCGGAATGGCCTAATACATCAGTAAAGAAAACCATCCGGTTATTAACCACCATTGTTCCTAAAAGCGCAAACAAGGGAGTAACGAGCAGCACGGCTAGAAGCGCATTCTTCATAAAAACATAATGCGTCCAGCCGAACGGAAGAACATCCATTATCTTATACCAAGCCTCAATGATTGTCATCCTTGCTGTCCTCTGAAATTTTTAAATTAGGCAAACAGGAAATATTCCATAAACTTGGCCCGAATGCCGCAACCAATTTCTCATTTGAAAGCACTTCTCTAGGTTCTCCTTGCGCGATAACAGAACGATTAAGCAGTATGAGGCGGTCAACGTAAGAAGATATTCCGGCTAAATCATGCGTTACAAGTATCACCGCGATATCATTCTTTTTCCTCAAATCATCCACGATTTGATAAAAAAGAGATAGGCCCTTGATGTCTACTCCGCTGGCCGGCTCATCAAGCAATAGCAGTTTGGGGGCAGGAGTCATGGCAATAGCTAATAGGACCCGTTGCAATTCTCCTCCCGAAAGCTCACCGAGCCTTCTTTTCAGCAAATGCTCCGCCGAAAACAAAGACAAAACATTCCTTACCTTCTCCGACAATTCGCTGCTCACTCCTGCCCAAACAGGATAACGGCTTATTGCCGAAGCTACAAGGTCGGTTACGCTAATAGGAGAACTTAGGTCAAATTGCAGTTTTTGCGGAACATAGCCTATTTTGGTTTTCTGGGACGCGCTGCCGGCTACGCGGAAAGCTATTTTGCCTTTAGAAGGAATCTCTCCAAGAATGGTGCGCAAAAGTGTGGTTTTCCCGGCGCCGTTGGGCCCGACTACGCCAACGACTTCGCCGCAGTTAACATGCAAATTAACATTATCAAGTATGACGTTATCGCCAAACCTGACAGTTAAATTATCGATCTTCGTGCAGCAATGTTCACAGGTCTTTTGCAAAAACGAATCTCCTTAAGATTGTTTAGCCAAAGCTCTTTTTAGAATATCCAGATTGCTTTCCATAACATTTATATAGGCATCGCAATCATCGCTCCCGGTTACCGCCGGATCCAGCACATATACTTTAGCGCCTGTCTCCTCGGCGATCGTCTGAGCTGCGGCAGCAGGATATTGAGGCTCGCTGAATAGCGGCAAAATGCCATTATTATTTATCAAATCTACGGTCTCGGCAAGTTCTTTTGCACTGGGCTCGCTCCCCGGCTCTCTCTCTACTACAGCCGCAATTATCAGGCCAAATTCCCTGGCAAAATAAGGAAATGCTTCATGAAACGTTATAATTGACCGGCCCTTATAAATAGCTAATTCGGAATGCATTTTTTGGCGCAACGCTTCCAGTTTTGCCACATAATTAGCCATATTTTTTGCATAGAGTTCTTTATGTTCAGTGTCAAATTCTTGCATTGCTTTACCCAAATTCTTTACCTGGATTATCGCGTTAGAAATACTCACCCATACATGCGGGTTATCGCCTTC